>JAKAAL010000458.1 GCA_021802375.1 Bacillota bacterium
TTGCCGCCTATACGTCGCGGGCGGATGCGCGCGATGTGTTGATTGCTGGCGCATCCATATCAAGCCTTGAGCAAGTTCCAAGGGCAGGTAAGATTGGCACGTCAAGCATTCGCCGACGCCTGTTTATGGAGAAGCTTAGGCCCGACCTAGAGATTGTGCCCGTCCGCGGAAAGATTGCCACCCGGCTCCGCAAAATGGAAGAATCGTCGTGGTTCGGCCTCGTTTTAGCGGCAGCTGGTCTTGAACGACTGGGCCTCGGTGCTCGCATCGCTTGCTATCTGGATCCCCTGATCTTTGTCCCCGCCCCTGGCCAGGGCATTTTGGCGGTGCAGGTGCGACGCGATGATGAACACGCGATGGAGGCAGTCAAAGGCGCCGTGAATGATCCCCAAAGTGCCGTTTGTGCCCTGGCTGAGCGAGCGGTCCTGGAGGTCTTAGGCGGTGGCTGCCAGATCCCTCTTGGTGCGTACGCCATATGGACAGACGCCAACGACATTTGGTTATCGGCAAAAATGGTGGATGTTCATGGCCAGGAAGTGACTGGCGAGATCCGCGGTCACTATAGGGAAGCTAAGAACCTTGGCCGTGCGTTAGGTCGTCAGCTTGGCGAGCGGGGAGGCCATGCGGTGGCAGCCGGGAGAGAATAAGGTGGGCATGATAGACCTGACCGTCGTGGTTTTCCGTGCGGAAATAGAGGAGCTCAATATCTCGCGTGCGGTGCAAGTCGCGATGCAGCGTAGCGAGATCGTGGTGGCTGGCCTGCCCAAGGGGGAAATCGGTCCTTACTTGGCTCCGTGGGTAGAACGAATGGTTTGGTCGAAACAGCCCGCCCAACGCATTGAAGCAGAGCTCTTAGCCGCCAGGCGGGTGGTGTTCTTGTCTTTTCGGGAATCTTCGAGCGAGGTCGAGGTCTCTTCCATGTTGCAACGGCATCCCGAGTGGCTTGGTTGGGTCAAACTCATCATGGTGCCAGATGCGCGAAAGCCATGGCGTCCACCGCGTTCGCAAGCCCGCGGGTCTCTCGAGGTTAATCAGACTGCAAGCAAAAGCAGCGATGATGCATCCCTAGCAGCCCTTTGCTTGAAGCGGGCGCGCCCGCTTCGCGGTCGGCGTCTTCTGATTCTGCGCCAAAGTCAAGGGGCCCTCAGCGCGGCAGACGATCTCCGGCAATGGGGAGCCGAGGTCAAGATCGCGCCCTTGTTGACGATTGCACCGGTACCGGTACAACGCCAGCAACTTGAACATCTAGACGACTACCAGTGGTGGATCTTTACCAGTTCGGAGGCCGTTCGCTATGCGGTCGCCGCCTTGAGCGCTCACCAACTGGCTTGGCGCCCCATAAAGGGGAAAGTGGCCGTCGTAGGGCCGTCCAGCCAAAGGGTGCTGGAGGAATACGGGATTTTGGCGGATCGGATGGCCGTGGACTCGAACGACCAAGAGGGGCTCCTCCGTGCATTTGAAAATGAAGCCCTAGAAGGGACTCGCATGCTTTGGTTCACCGGCGATCGCAATCGCCCCTGGCTGGCCCAGCGCCTTGGTGATCGAGGAGCCCGCGTGGACCAAGTGCAGGTCTATCGCAACCAGCGCCAGCGCTTGCCTCCGTCTCTGGCCGAACAAACTTTTTACCGAGCATGCGACGGCATCTTGTTCTCATCGTCGAGCGTCGTGCAAGAACTTACAAAGCAACTAGATGGTGATACCATAGAGGTGTTGCGTAGGGTGAATGCGTTTAGTATTGGCGAACAGACGACCAAGGCGCTTATTCAAGAGGGGTTGCACGTCGCGGCAGAGGCACCTTTAGCCAGTTGGGACGATTTAGCGCGAACAGTTGCGCGATGCCTGGTGCATGAATCTTCAAACGAAGCGAGGTGACGTAATGTTTCCCGTACATCGACCCAGGCGCCTGCGCGTACGCTCAGCATTACGCGATCTGGTGCAAGAGACTTCCATTAACATGAGGCAACTGATCTATCCAATGTTTATTCGTTCGGGCAAGGACCACCAGATCCCGATTCGGTCCATGCCGGGAATTTACCAGTGGTCGTTGGACAGGGCCCTGGAACATGTGGCCGTGGTGCAGGAGACGGGCGTTCGGGCCATCTTGTTGTTCGGTATTCCCGAAACCAAGGATCCTTTAGGCCAGGGCGCCTATGACCCCGACGGTATTGTTCAGCAAGCCTTACGCACGCTCAAACAGCATTTTCCTCAACTAATCTTGATTGCCGATCTCTGCTTGTGCGAGTATACCGACCACGGGCATTGCGGTGTAGTCAAAGATGGTACGATTGATAATGATGAAAGCGTAAAATTGCTGGCTAAAGCAGCCGTACAACAGGCACTGGCCGGGGCGGACATGGTCGCCCCATCGGATATGATGGATGGACGGGTCGCAGCCATTCGGCAAAGCCTGGATCAACATGGCTTGGTCAACACGGCCATCATGTCCTACGCCGCGAAATACGCTTCCGCATTTTATGGGCCTTTTCGCGAGGCCGCGGAAAACACCCCGGAATTTGGAGATCGTCGCAGTTATCAAATGAATCCCGCCAATCGTCGCGAGGCCTGGCGGGAAGTCGACCTGGACGTTTTAGAGGGCGCCGATTTGGTCATTGTGAAACCTGCCATGGCCTACCTGGACGTCGTGAGCGACATCAAGGCGAGAGTGACGGTGCCGGTGGTGGCTTATCAGGTTTCGGGGGAATATTCGATGATTCAGGCTGCGGCAGGCCACGGCTGGTTGGACTTAAGGCAGGCGGTGGAGGAATCGCTGCTGTCCATCCGGCGCGCGGGAGCCGATCTCATTATTACGTACTTTGCTCCCCAATACGGCCAATGGTTGCAACAGGTCCGATAGTTCGTGTTGATGCTGGCCCATCTTGGGCCAAGCTGAACAGGAGGAGGGAAACGCCATGACCAAGGTAAAGAGTGATAAGGGGCAGGAGCGCACCCATAACGAGGCAATTTGTCTATACGACATGAACGCGGATGAGATGCTCCACCAAACGGGGCATGTGGTGGTGGATTCCAGTCTCGGGACGATAGTGGATCCCCTGCGGGCTCGACGCCGCGGCCAAATTACCACCCAGGACCACTAGCAGAGGGGTATGGCGTTGGTAGACGAATCGCTTCAAGCGCGAATGCGCGCTATTCCGGCGGTGCAGCGCGTGTACCGTGAGATGGGCTGGGAAAGGCCCACGGTGTGGCAGTCAGAAGCTGTGCGTCGCACCTTAGGCGAGGTGCGTGAAGCAGTCAGGCAGGGTGAAGAAGTGCCCGAGTGGCTGGCGCTTCGGCAACAGATTGGGTTTCTGGCTGAAAACCTGGCCAAGCCCAGCCTCCAGCCCCTATTAAATGCCACTGGGGTGGTGATTCACACGAATCTTGGTCGAAGCCCCTTGCCTTACGAAGTGATGGAGAGCGTTCATGCTGTGGCCACAGGGTATTCGACCTTGGAATATCGCTTGAGTTCGGGCGGACGCGGCTCGCGCCATGATCATGTCAGCGAATTGATTGGGTGGCTTTGCGGGGGCGAAGCCGCGATGGTGGTGAATAACAACGCGGCAGCCGTCCTTTTGGCCTTGTCTCAATTGGCCTCGAACCAGGAAGTCATCGTGTCCCGCGGCCAGCTGGTCGAGATCGGGGGCTCTTTTCGCATCCCGGATGTGATGGCCCTGTCCGGCGCCCGCTTAGTCGAGGTGGGATCCACCAATAAGACGCATTTAAAGGACTACGAACGGGCGATTACCGCGGACACTCGATCACTTTTGAAGGTGCACACTTCAAACTTTCGCATGCTTGGCTTTACGGAATCGCCATCGACGGAATCGTTGGCTGCTCTGGCCCACGCCCATCAGTTGACCATGATGGAGGATCTAGGCAGTGGCGTCATCCATCGGTTTTCCATCGACGGCTATACGGAACCCTCCGTCCGCGAGGTGATCCAAGCGGGGGTGGATATTGTCACCTTTTCTGGGGATAAGCTTCTGGGCGGACCTCAAGCGGGAATTATTGTCGGGAACCGAGATCTGGTCAGTGCCATGAAGAAACATCCCTTGGCGCGTGCACTCAGGGTGGACAAGATGACCTTGGCTGCCTTGGAGGGGGTGGTGCGCATCTATTTAGAGGGCCGTGAGGCCGAACTTCCCTTATGGCAGATGCTGACGGCCGATGTTTCGCTGCTTAAGGTGCGTGCGCGCCGATTGGCGACGGGGATACGGAGACGATTTTCTTCCGCGACGGTGGAAATCGCCATTGAGGCAGAAACGGCCGAAGTCGGTGGCGGTTCCATGCCGGGAACGCGGCTACCCACGGTAGTCGTTGCGCTTCGACCCAAGAATTACTCAGCCGCCGCTCTAGAACGTGAACTTCGCCAAGCTTCCCCCCCGGTCATCGCTCGCATACACGACGACCGACTCATTTTGGACCCAAGGAGCGTGCTCCCTCATCAAGACCGTCTCCTGCTGCACCAAACCATTCGCGCCTTAGAGGCGCGCGCACTCCCGGTGGACATGTAGCAGAAGGTTCTCGTCCCGGGCTAGCGCTCCGAGTCTTTGTGCTTGGCGACCAAAATTTTCATCAAGCTGGCCAACACTATGTCTCCGTCAGACTTTTTCGTCTCGATGTGAAAGGTGACCAGCCCGCCACGGTCGCCACGGTCTTCGCGCTCGACCACCTCGCTTTCGGCATGGATGGTGTCGCCAATAAAGGTGGGGCCGGTGAAGCGAACGTGATCCATGCCGTAGAAGGCAACGACCAAGCGCGGCTCCATAATGAGAAGACCGGAGGTCACGGACAGGATTAACAGGCCGTGCGCGATTCGTTGACCAAATAGGGTTTTGGCCGCATATTCGCGAGATCG
>JAKAAL010000459.1 GCA_021802375.1 Bacillota bacterium
CGTCCGATGGCGCTATCACTAGTCGGTAGCGGATATGACCAGTGACATACCGACGATGTTGACCATCGGAGGAGATAGTGTTGCGTACTGCGTTGAAGTTCGTCCGCGGCGCCGCCATGCTGCACTTTCGGTAGGTGGGGATGGACGGTTGCGCGTGCTCATCCCCACTACCTACGATCCGGCCATGGCAGAGGAACTGGTCCGCCAGAAGTGGTCATGGGTCATCTCGCATGTGCCCAAGCCCCACTCGTTTGATGCGGACGACCGATTTTTGCTTTTAGGCGAATTTCATTCGCTCGGGGCCTTGCCGGGTTTAAGTGTGGGTGGTGCAGATACCCGAGATTTTTTATTGGGATCCAGTCGCGACGAAGTCCGCAATGCTTTAGTTCGTTGGTACCAGAGCCAGGCGCAGGCGGCGATTGAACGACGGCTGGCCCTATATTCGGAGCGTATGAACGTCAAAGTGCATGCCTTATGGCTGGCTGATTACCAGGGACGCTGGGGATTTTGCCGTCATGATGGGGTCTTGGGCTTCAGCTGGCGGATCGTCCAGGCTCCGCTATCCGTGCTCGACTACGTGGTGGTGCATGAGTTGGCTCATCGGCGGTATATGCATCATCAGCGAAGCTTTTGGAGTGCCGTTGGCAGTGTGTTACCCGATTATCCTCGAGATCGATTGTGGCTTCGCCAGCATGGTACCCTGCTGCTTTGGTAAACGGATAGGCGCTATTGGGTGATGTATCGACAGCTAGGTTCGGAGGGATGAGGATGAGCGATTGGTCTTTTGAGGCTCTGGCCGCCAGCCTTCGTGCTGACGTGTCCGATCTAAAGACCTTTCATGAGGTTCTCGCGCACAAACTTCAACAAGCGCTAGGAGACGGGGCAGTGGAAGTGCGGCGCCAAGGATTCCGCTGGCAAGCGGACCGCCCGCTCCTGAAACTCGGCGTTAACTTTGGCGACGTGCGCTTAGAGGCGCAGCGAGCCTCTCTGGGCATGGAGTATAAGGTGGTCAAATTGGTCCGCGGGATTGCACTCAAGTCAGATACGGTGAGCTTGGAGGAGTGGCTTAATGCCTTGTCAAAGGCACTGTTTGAACATGCTTCAGCCCATCAAGCTACGCGCCAGGCGTTAGAAAATTTTTTGCTGGACGAGTAATCCGGGCCGAACGCCGATTCGATGAAGCGTTAGCTAGTCGATTCGCCTAGCTAACGCTTATCAGGTTATGGCTTGTGCGTGGTTTTCCCTTTTTTACTCTTTCCACCGTGTCCGTGTTTTCCAGCGCCTGAAGCGTGGTGGCCGCCTAAGCCACCTGTGTGTTTGGTACCGCCGGCTCCGACACGAGGAGTAGACTTGTTTCCGCCGGCGCTTTTACCAGGCGCTGCGGGGTGGATGTGAGATTTTGACGTGCTCGTCTTATGAGTACCGCCGCCGGATGTCTTTCCCGTCGAGCCGCCCATCTTCTTGGAGCTATGGTTCGTGGTGGCGCCATGTCGAGCGCCCGATATCTTCCCAGCTCCTCCCGGTCCAGCCGCGCTCGGACCACAGCCAGCTATCAGGCCGCCCAAGCTGAGGACCCCAGCCAAGACCCACCCTAAAGCCTTCGCCCGTTTATGTTTGACCATGTGTACCACACCCTTTTGTTTAATCTAAGCCTAGTCTTTCGCACGGCAGAGGCTTTATGACAAGTAACGAAGGCCAAATTGGGAAGATTACGCCATTGGCCTCATCGAAGGCTTTTGACGAGGTTGGCGATTTGCGAAAGCCCGACGGTTCAGGCAGAACGGGGAGGGTTTTTCCGCAGTGACGGGCTAAAGATGCGGGAAAGAAGGACCTCACCAAACACCGTCAAAACCTAAATACTGCGGGTTGAGGCGCCTGATGTAGCTGCCGAAGCGGGCACGCTAAAAGGCCAGCTTGGATCGGAAGACGGTTCAGAATCCAAGGGGGAGTTCGTCGGAAGTAAGCTATCTGTACTATACTATCCCTGGTAGGAATTGCAGGACAACATAGCGCTGAAATCCCCCGCGCGAGTGTGTGGCTAGGGGGACTTACAATCCAACCAACCACTAAGCGAGTTTAAAGGAGTGTGAATCGATGGACGAGATGACCCAGAATCCGGTCGGATTACCCCGCATTAGCGAGCCGGCTCCTGAATTTTCGGCGAATACCACGCAAGGACCCATCAAGCTTTCCCAGTACCGCGGGAAATGGGTTATGCTTTTTTCTCACCCGGCCGATTTTACCCCGGTGTGCACGACCGAAATTAGTGAGTTTGCCCGTCGCAACGAGGAATTTGTCCAGCGCAATGTGCAATTAATCGGGCTGTCCGTGGATGGGGTGCCCTCGCATATCGCTTGGACGCGGGATATTGCTAACCTTGCCGGAGTGCCAGTACCGTTCCCGATCATCGCCGATTTGGACATGAAGGTATCGCGGCTCTATGGGATGCTCCACCCTGGCGAATCGACCACGGCTACCGTGCGCTCGGTGTTTTTCATTGACGACAAAGGCATGATCCGCGCACTGGTGTACTACCCCTTAAGCACGGGTCGCAGTGTGGACGAGTTGCTTAGGGTGTTTGACAGCCTGCAAACGACCAGTCAGCACGCGGTGTCCACGCCGGTCGACTGGCAGCCAGGGATGCCCGTGGTGGTTCCGGCCCCGGGAACAGCCGCTGCCGTTCTTGACCCCGAGCAAGCTGAAGCTCAAGGGCTGACCTATCGTACCTGGTATCTGCGCATGAAGCAGGTAGCTGGCAAGTAAGCGAGGAAGATAGGAAAGGAGACAGGATGCATGGCATTGGTAGGACAGGTGGCGCCTAAGTTTCATATGGGGGCAGTCGACGGCCAAGGCCACGACATGGAAGTCAGCCTCAAGGACTATCAAAGCAAGTGGTTGGTGTTGTTTTTCTATCCCCATGATTTTACCTTCGTCTGCCCCACGGAAATTATCGCCCTTTCCGAGGCCTCGGATGCCTTTAAGACTCGCGGCGCAGAACTTCTTGGGGTTTCTACCGACAGCAGCCATGTGCACCGGGCATGGCGCAATGCCGACCCAGACCAGGGAGGGCTCGGAGCGATTCGCTATCCCCTGGCTAGCGATGTGAGCCACGAGGTGTCTAAAGCGTACCAGGTTTATGTCCCAGAGGAGGGCGCTGCCTACCGAGGGCTCTTCATCATTGATCCCGATGGCGTGGTCCAATACGAAGTGGTTCACAATCTCAATGTGGGTCGCTCTGTGGACGAGGTGCTTCGGGTGCTGGATGGACTTCAGGCTGGAGGTCTCTGCCCCGTAAACTGGAAGCCAGGAGATCAATTGCTTTAACCACGCCTCGACACCGCCAAGGGAGGCCAGCAGCAGAGCCTCCCTTGGGTTTTGACGTGGTAGAGCGCGCGTCTTAGCTTGCCAGTTCCTTCCGTCCACGGCCCGATGACCGGGAAAAAGAGGCCAATCCGGTTCGCTGCCTGAATCATTCAGCGAGCGGATGGTTATCCTGCCGCCCTATCTCTCTTGGCCTGAAGATTAGGGTTTTCCGCGCATTGGAACGAAACGACGCCCCTTGCTAATCGTGGATTTTGTGCTCGTAGGTGAAGCCAGCCGGACGGCAAACGCCACCACCGCCTGTGCGCCTGAACCACTTGGTTCAGGTGGAGATAGCGCTATGGTGCACGGAAATCGTGGTATCGACCACGTCATGACGCATCCGCTCAGTCGGACCGTCAAGCAAGCTTGGCGAAGAAGCCAGTATTTTCGCGCGTGGGCAAAGGCTAGGGGGATCGTTTGGGACAATGTCACGGCCGGCGTTGCGATAACCGAGCTCAGGTCATGGCCGGTTGCTTGCTTCCTGAAAGCCCGGGTGAAAGAACAGTTCGTCTCTACACCCAGCACCCCCGAAAGCGCGCCTGGTTTGGCTTGGGCGTCTCTCACCGGTATGCCTTGGACCGAACGGCCAAAGGCAGGAAAATCTCCAAAGACGAGTGACCCAGTCGCGAGCATCCCCCTCCCAGCCAACCTATAAATAGGCTTCGACCAGCGCCAGGGTCGTCAATGATGCAGACTTTTTATGAGCGGCGCCGGGCTACCGACACGCAAACCCGTATCCCTCGGACGATGTCGGCTACGGCGAAGCGGGCGGCGACTGCACGGCCTTCCTTGCTCAAGTGTTGCAGGGGGCTGGATTTTCCGAAACGCCGATATGGCATTACGACTCCGCGGCTTACCAAGGCATGCTTCGAAGCGGGGAGCCTTCATCACCGTTCCCTGAAGAAGCAGAGTTACGGCTCAAAGGAGAGGGTGATGACCAACTTCCGGCACAAAAGCATGCGGCACAGCAGTGTCGGAACGGGCTTTGTGGGCCGGGCTATCTCCTAGCGGACGCTCATTCCTTGGACCGCTATCACGTGCCTTTTACTTAAGTTGGGACCGCCATACCGTGCATTACCTATGGGCGGTGGAATACCATTTAGCGAAAGCAGGGCATAAAAAATTGGCGGCCCCGGCCAGGCCGCCCACGACGAGACTTAAGACTCAGGATACGCCGGTCTTGAACAGCATGATCCAGTAAGACACCCCAATGAGCCCAAAGGCAATGAAAAAGGCCAAGGCAAGCGGTAGAAGTTGCCAGGCTGGACCCCGACTTTCTCTAAGATGCATGAAAACGCCCAACTGCAGACCTGCTTGTCCTAAGGCTAAAACGATAATGACGGCCAGCAATAAGGTTGGCGCCATGGCATGATTTATCACCAACAGGAGCGCAGCGAAGGTCAACACCAAGGAAAAGACGTAGCCCATGATTTGCGTCCAAGGAAACGCTTCCGACTCGAATTTAGGCGCAAGAAATTCCAAGCCTGGCTCT
>JAKAAL010000460.1 GCA_021802375.1 Bacillota bacterium
CGCGGCCTACCCAAAATAACAACAGATATTGAGCGTTGCTTGTGTCCGTCGGTGACCTCTGCCCACCAAAAATACGGCATCCCTTCTTTTGCCCATTTATGACGGCAACAGAGAGCGTCCCGAGGACCCCTCTGTCGCCGTTGCAGGATTATTAGCAAGAGCAGTTGTTGCCCGTAACAAAAACCTCGCGGATCTTCTTCTCCAAGTCAACGGAGATCATGACTTCTTCAAAGTCGATGGTTAACGCCTTCACAAGATCACCTCCCTTCAGAGCTATCCGGCATGATGTTGTGAATAGGGGACGCACACCGGACACATTGTCCCCTAAGCTTTATGCCCTTGTCTGCGCGACTTGCGTATTAATGTCGAGCAATCTAATAAAGGCGGGCAAATCTTTTCGCACGGTTGGGCAGGGCCGGGTGTTTTCTTCAATCCGAATGAGAGGGCAACTGGACCCATGACACATCGGGTGGACTTGGCACGATTGGCAGGTGGAGTCGGTAGCACCATCAACCACCCATTGCGCGAAATACTGGTCGTTAATGTCCAGGCGGCCATCAGGGTGCAGTGTCCCGACGTGGTTAATCGGGTTGTCGAAGGCAACTGTACACTTATAGACGGTGCCATCCGACCCAACCACCAGGGAGTTGGGCATCGCGGCATAGCATGGGGTGTTGGGAAGCATTTGCTCGAAGAATCCGCTGTTGAGCCCCTTTTCGATCCCATACCGGGTCGCTTCTGTCAATGTGCAAACGCCGTCATTTTGCTCGTACACCGAGAGATTGCCGTCGTTTCCACCTCCCCACTTGCCGATGAGGTGCATGCTAAACTGAAACCGCGGATCGCCTTCCAGCTTCTCCGCTAGAACATCGATCAGGCGGTAAATGTGTGGCCCATTATTCTGATCAATGTTCATGCGAATTGTGATTGACACGTCCAACTCCGAGTAATGGATGTCCATAAGATTCTGCATGATGGTATCGTACGTGCCCTTACCGCTAATGAGATGACGTTTGGCATCGTGCTCAGCCCCCACACCATCCAAGGTGATTTGATAGCGATGGACGCCGATATTGCGTAATCGCTGAGCCCGCTCAAATTTTAGCAAATAGCCGTTGGTGGTCATCGAGGCCGTGTAATGGCACCCTGTGGAATAGCAGATGTCGATAAAGGCCTCAGAGAGCTCGCAAACGATGTCATATGCAGCAAGAGGCTCGCCCCCAAACCATGCCACACTAAAATCGTTCCACTCCGGGGCGTGATTCCGAACCCAGGTAATAAGTCCTTGCCGTAGTTCAGGGGCCATTTTTTGCTTGATGAACTCTTCATAACAGTAGATACACCGGAAGTTGCATTGCTCCGTCGGTAAAATAAACAGGGATTGCGAACGCGGATCCTTCAAGCGGTCGAATTCGCTGCGTACGACTGATAGTTCATTGATTGACGCGTCGACCAGAAAGCCCAGTTCATAGAGCTTTTCATGTCTGGCAAACAATTCCTTTCCTTCTTCGTAATACGTTTGAATTGGTTGCGGATTGGCTTTGAATGCGAGCAAGCGTGCATTGGTGGTGTTGTAAAGCAGCCAACGCGTCTCATCAGAGGGTACGATGACATTATAGCGGGACCACTTCACCAGGTGATTGGCAGCAGTGCGCTTCATACGTTCCATCTCAATAACGACCTCCATTATACAGAATGATCCAGGATGCATAGTACATCGGTTACGGGGCGCCCGGATCGGTCAATCCATTGGGCGAAAGCGACCCAGTGGCCAATGGGGTAGACTGCATGACAGATTGAGACGCACCGAATACGGTTGCTGCAGTTGGCAAAGTCGCAACCAACAAGAGCAACGCGAGTAATGCAGATCGTAGAGCGTGTCTCACACTTATTCCCTCCATAGACGAGTCATTTTAGTAATTTTTTGTTAATATAACAGCAACCTGTGATTCACGGTGTGAATATTCACAGCATGCGAATGGAGGGATTCACATCAGCACTATCGGATCGCGGTTTCGCATGGCGCGTAAGGCTGCGCGATTAACCCAGGAGCAAGTCGCGCAGGGCCTATGTGACCGTTCGTATATCAGTCTCATGGAACAAGATAAGGTCTCGCCGACGATGGACCTGTTGGTCCAGTTGGGCCAACGCGTGCAAATACCGATCGGGGAGCTGCTGGGGAACCCGGATCTCTCCGCTCAAGCTCACTCACAACTTCTCTATCTCGATGACTTAATGGATAAGGGGCAGACCATGGAGGCCTATGGCTATTTGGAACAGTTATGGTGGGATGCCACCCACGCCCATGACCAACGGACCACTCATGAAATCTACCGTCGTGTGCAGCGCATTCTCGAAGATTGCTCCCCGAACGACCTGTCCTGGCCGAATGCCATGGTCATGTGGCTTCTCAACGAAGGAGATCGGGACCGTGCCGTTCAGTTGGGTTATCACGTTCAACGGACGTTGTTCACGCAGCGGAAGTGGAGCGCCTCCATTCGCTGGGGTAAGGCCCTTTTGGAAATGTCTGTGCCCGCCGATTTACGAATTCGCGTCGGAATTGCCACAGGATCTGCACTGTTAAGGCAAGGCGATGTCAGGCAGTCGGAATATCAATACACCGATGTCTTGAATCGACTAAACGGCACTCCACAGCACTCGCTCGTGGAAGCTTGGGTGTCACACGGATTATCGGCGGTTTATGGCTACTTAAATGAATGGGAACACGCGCAGCAGTATGCCCGACGGGCGAGCACGCTTTATCAGACCATGAACTCATCCATGTACTGGCTAGCTCTGCAAAACTTGGGCATTAGCACAGCGGCGCTGGGCGAACGAACTTCCGCACGTCAGATTCTGACGCGGTGTCTGGAGTACTGGATCCAGACGGATGATGCGATTCATCGGGTTGACGTAGAGCACGATATGGGGCAAATCTAGGAGCTTACCATCAGTGGGCCGGAAGGACAAAACCTGTCTACGGCTATCCCGTTCGACTGTGTCGCCACACGTGACCTTACACGATTTTTGTGATGTCATCAACGAAAACCTCAAGCTTACGCTAAAGTTACCGAATAGCGTGGTCAATTTGGGCAGCTGACATATGCAGAACCTTTTCCCACACTGAAGCGGTATATCCATTGACACCAGATGGTTCGTTGTTGCTTACGGGAATAATGCCAGCGAGAACTGCTGGCATTAACGATACAAATTCTGCGACAATCGTCGTGGGCGGAATACCCGCAATGTCGCTACGAGAGCCGGTCCATCGGGCGCTACTAAAAGTTTGGGGGTACAGAAATATAGTGCCTTGTAAGATGATATACAACGTCAACGATATTTTTTTGTACCTGATTGGTCTGACTATTTGAGGTAATTTTAGTCTTCTCATTTTTGACATTGTTACTGACCCCACACCTCGCTATGGCAAGCATGTTGAGGATCAATCCCGACACAAAGAAAATGTGTCGCGTCACAATCTCATAAACCCCTTTAAGATTTTCAAGCCTTATGATCTGTCCTCCTTAATAGCGACGAATGGAGAGATGCAGTTACACACCCAGATGGAATAGGCAGTGCTGTCCACTCGATAAAGGTTATCGTGACCATATAGGGGATTACTCAACCGCGAGAAGGGAACACAATGCTTACATAACCCATCCTCGGCACCATCTCCGGGGCGGTCCTGTTTGTTCATGCAATCCTTTTTTGGTTTGCCGAGTGCTTCCCCGTGCTTCGACGACGATGGTTGCGGCAGTCGCTGGCAAAGTCGTCGTGTGGGGTTACGGAGCTTTGACCTCCGGGTGGTCGCCGATGGCTGCGCTCTTGTGGACAAGTAATGGCCTCATCGTGACGGCCATCCGCCCTGGGCGGGTTAAACACCATCCAATCCGTGTTGTCACGGACGTAAGTTTGTCTGTTCAAGATTTTATCCGAACTCGAAGTAAAACAAGAACACTAAGGGAGCACCCTCGCAGTGGATTCTATGGCCGTCCTATGCAAACTCATGCTCAAAGAACTATCAGAGTGTTCCGCTTTTCGTGGACATCTTCGCCCGCGCTTAAGCGCGGGGCGTTCACCCCAGGGACAAGATTTTGCCTTCCGCGCATCGAGCGCGAAAGGCCAAGACACCACCGACCCCATGAATAAATTCAGAGGTTTGCCGTAAACGGTGCCGTTTCCATCAATCGCAGAATATGGTATTACCCTTCGATAACGTAATGGCTTATATTGGTAAATCAATCATTAAACACAGCTACTCTTTAAAGATAATAGTCGTGGGCAACGAGAACCTGAGTTGCCATTTTCGAGGCGTTCTGATCAGCATATTGTTCTCCGACAGGCACACCGACTGCAAAATAACAAGAAGTCACAACGTTTTCTTCCTTCCTTGAGCAAGCCTGGGAATGGCCGGATGACTTGCCGTTCTGAGGATAGTGGACGGCCTGCCGTCACGATGCGCTATGTATCACGAGACGATATTAATGAAGAAACACGTCACGGTTGATGAGGATGACGAGAATCATGACGGGACCCGCCGGTCCGATGAAGATCGGAATCCGCCGTAGTATCCTCGACGACTAGACGTGTCCAAAACGCCGCGGTAGCCTGCAGCTGAGGATAAGCGGCAATCCAGGCTTGACGACAGGCGGGTGACAAGCGTTTCCACAACACAGCAATATCCTTAATGGTGCCATTAGCCAGCGTACGAGCAAAAATTTCCGGTGAATCGTGCGATGACGATGTGATGACAAAGGCCCCCTTAACCATAGCAATGTCAGCCAAAACTGTATGATAGACGAAACCTCATCAAGTCGCAATGGACTGAGAAACACGGGGTGCGGG
>JAKAAL010000461.1 GCA_021802375.1 Bacillota bacterium
CTGGCTCTTGGACAACATTGACGTGGCGGGACTATTAGGCACCATTGCCGGAGATGACACCATCCTGTTGATTCTGGCCGACAATGCCGCAGCCGACTATTTGGAGCGCGCACTGCAACCATAGCAAGAAATTGTTCCCCACTCCCTTCTCCCCCCTCACTGACGGTATCGTCGCTGCCGCCGCTGGCCAAACGCAAAGAAAAGATTGCATATTTATTCGTTCCAACGTATAATCTGTCGTATCTCACGACAGGAGGTTACCCCCATGGTGCAAACCTTGGCCCTCAACGAAACGTTGAAAAATCGCTCGGTGTTGTCCCTGATGGAATGGTCCCCGGCCGAAATCCAACGCGTGCTGTACACGGCCCGAGTCATGAAGCAAGAACCGCACTCCCCAGCCTTCCGCCATGCCTTGGAAGGTCAGCACATCGCCCTCATTTTTGAATTGCCTTCAACCCGCACAAGGGTATCATTTCAGGTCGCGGTCGAAAGCCTGGGTGCCAAGGCTGTGGTGTTTGAGTGGGGACAAAGCCAACTGGGGCGCGGGGAACCCATCAAAGACACCGCCCGCGTACTGTCGCGCTATGTCTCAGGCGTGGTGGTTCGCGCCCGTCAGCACGAGACGCTGCAGGAATGGCGGCAATGGGCCTCATGCCCCGTCTTCAACGCACTAACGCATCGCATGCATCCCTTCCAAGTGCTGGCCGACGTCCTGACGATTTGGGAGAAGCTCGGCACCATGCGCGGGGTCAAACTGGCCTATGTAGGGGACGGCAACAATATGGCCAACTCGTTTTTAGTCCTGGGTGCTAAACTGGGAATGGACATTTGGGTCGCATCCCCAGAAGGATTTCAACCGGACGCGGACGTGGTCCGTTGGGCAACGCAAGAGGCCGCGCTCACCGGGGCGACCATCCATGTGACCCAAGATGCCAAAGAGGCGGCCCATCAAGCTGACGTTGTGGTCACGGACGTGTTTTCCTCGATGGCTGATGACCCCCAGATGACCAACGTCAAGAAAGAAATCATGGCCCCGTACCAGGTCAACGCCCCATTGATGGCTCTTGCCAAGCCCGAGTCAATCTTCCTCCATTGCCTGCCGGCTCACCGCGGGGAAGAAGTCACGGACGAGGTGCTGGAGGGTGCGCATTCCGTCGTGTTCGACGAAGCGGAAAATCGTCTTTGGGTGCAGAAAAGCGTCCTATATCACGTGCTGGCGGATAGTTCCGCAGTTCTAGGAGGTTAAGTGCAGGCATGCGCATCGCCCTCGCCTATTCAGGCGGTCTCGACACCTCGGTCATTATTCCTTGGTTGAAAGAGCATTATGGAGCCGAGGTTTTTGCAGTCATCGTCAACGTCGGCCAAAAGGATGATTTCCCCCGATTGCGCCAGAAAGCTCTCGATTCGGGCGCCAGCGACGTTTGGATTCCCGATTGCCGAGCGGAGTTCTTGGAATCCTACGCCTTTCCCATCGTCTCGGCGGAAGCCCGCTATGAGGGACAATATTTGCTGGGGACGGCCATCGCGCGGCCATTGATCGCGGCCAAGCTGGTGGAAGGCGCGGCACGATGGTGTCATCTCCGGCAATGGTGCCTAATAGTCCCGCCACGTCAATGTTGTCCAAGAGCCAGGCGATTGAATGAGCATGTCCCGGGAGCACCTTCAAGACCAAAAGATTTTGCGCCCGCGAGAGCGAGAGGAACACTTCCAGCAACCGATGCTTGACGGTTTCGAAGTCTTGCACCGGGGGCATCAAGGGGACAGCATATTTATACCGTCCATGGGGACCCATGACCTTGGTCAACTGCAATTCCTTGATGTCGCGGGAGATGGTGGCCTGGGTGACACTAATGCCGTCTTCCTCCAAGTGCCGAATCAAATCTTCCTGGGTTTCAATTTCGTACTGGCTCACAATCGCTTTGATGCGTCCCAAGCGTTCGTCTTTCGTCATCCGCGCGTCCCTTCTCTTAGGCCTTGGTCACTTCGTCACCCCTAGTATGCCAGATTTTTTAGGAACCCGACTCTTGTTGGCTGCCTTTCTGCTGGGAGAGCGGAGTGACATTTTTGGGCAAGAGCCATTCTACCAGGAAGGTGAGCGCGGCAACCGCCAGCACTCCGACAAAGACACGGTGGATGCCATCGGATAAAGCGGCGTCAACGTAATGGAGCACCGCCCGGGGAAGGTTGGGAATGCTGCCCAGGGCTAGGCTGGCGGCGTTGAGGTTATGCGGCAGCTTCGTGACGAGGGATGCCGGCGGATGGCGAAAGGCATGAGCCAAGGCGGCATTGACCAACGAGCCGTAGACCGCCACACCCAGCGTGCTGCCCAACTGCCGGGTGAACATATTGGAACCGGTCACCACGCCGCGGCGGTTCCACGGGACAAGCGACTGCACCAAGACAATCAGCGATGTCGACCCCAGGCCTAATCCGACGCCGGTGAGAAAGCTGAAGATCGAGGCCAGCGCCACGGACGAATGAAGGCCGAGCGTGGAGAAGCCCGCTCCTGCCACCACCGTAACAAAGGCTCCCAGCAGGGCGGTGTTGCGGAACCCAATGCGAAGATACAAACGGCCCGAAAAAGCGGATGCCAGCGGCCATCCAATGGACATGGCGGCTAAGGCGAATCCGGCCACCAAGGGTATCTGGTGGAGTACGCCCTGGAGATAGGTGGGGAAATAGGAACTTAGGCCGATGGTCAGGACGCCGATCCCGAGACTGCCGAGATTTGCCGCCAAAAGCACGCGTTGGCTGAAAACCCAAGTGGGCAGTACGGGTTCTTGCGCCCGTTGCTCCACTACGAAGAACAATCCGAGAAGAATGATGCCGCCGCCAATTGTCAGGAAGGACGGCCACGCCAGCCATGCCCAGTCTACGCCGCCTTCCAAAAGCCCGGTGATGATGAGGCCGATGGAGACAATCAAGAGAGCCGAACCGCCGTAGTCAATGCGGTGGCGATGACGCTGCACCCGTTCGGTGAGAAAGACCGAGAGCGCGATGAGCGCCGCGGCACCAATCGGGAGGTTGATGTAGAATACCCATCGCCAGGAGGCAAATTGCACAAAGAACCCGCCGATGGCCGGCCCGATGATGGCGGACAATCCCCACACGCTGGCCAAATACCCCTGCATCTTGGCACGCTCTTCCAGACTGAACAAATCGCCGACAAGGGTGGTGGTGATGGGCTGAATGGCCGCCGCGCCAATGCCTTGCAAGCCGCGGAAGATGATGAGCGTCACCATGTTCCACGAGACGCCGGACAAGGCGGAACCCAGCAAAAAGATGAGGGCCCCCACCATCAGCACCGGCTTTCGTCCGTAGAGGTCGGCAAGCTTGCCATAGATGGGGGTCATGGCGGCCTGGGTCAATAAGTAAATGGAAAAGACCCAAGGAAAAAGGGAGAACCCCCCCAAATCGCGGACAATCGTGGGAATGGCGGTGGCCACGATGGTTGAGTCCATCGCGGTCAACGCCAATGTCAACATCAGAGCAATCAGCACCAGCATGCGTGAACGCACGCGAACAACATCATCCATTCGTCCAGTTCCTTCCTGCCGTGTCACATCGCTCAGTATAGCAAGCAATGCTAAGTCCCCGCTAGCCGTTGCGCTTCAGGGAGCCGGTTCGCATGGCATGCCGTTCCGCCAGCATGAATATGCCCAAGCCCAACGGAATTAAGACGACGCCCGAGGCTAAGAGACCACCGGACACACCCAGCAGCGAATGGATGGGGGCCCCGGACAGCACCGCTGCGCGCACGGCCTTGAGGGTGTAGGTGGCGGGAGAGAGCACGGCAGCCCAACGAATCCAATGGGGCAGGGCGGAAATGGGATAATAGACGCCGGATACGAGGAGCAGTACGCCCTGAATGACTTGGGTCGCTTGGGCGCCGCGTTCCGTAGACAATAGAGGCAGGACCGCCGCCATAAGGCCCAGGCCGATAAAGGGCACGCTCGACACCAACAAGACCAGACCAGCCCCGGCCAAATCGGCCCCTTGAAGACTGACGTGGAAGAAGATCGCCACGCCGACCAGGACGACCAGCGTGCGGACCAGCCCATACAGCACGGCCCAAGCGCAGACCCCTCCCAAGTAAGTCAGGCGGCGAATCGGCGCCATGAAGCTGTATTCAATCGTGCCCTCCCATCGTTCCCACTGCACCGAGTTCGACACTTCTTGGAACAGGATGGAGAGGAAGTTCCATAAGAGCGCGCCGATCGCGAGATAGACCACCATGTGGTTCCGGGCAGCCCCCGGCGGCATGGAATATCCGATAAGACCAATGGTGAGGGCGTTGATGACGTTGTAGAACCAAAATACCAGTTCCCATCCCAAATACCGACGCAAGAGATGGAAATTGCGGCGAACCAAGGCCCAGATGGCCCGCGTTTCGCCAATGACAAGGGACATGTGCATTCCTCCAGTGTTTACTCTTCCGACAGGGCGCCTTCTTCCATGGACTCGCCGATCAGCGTAAAAAACACGGCTTCCAGCGAGGGGCCATGCTGCGCCTTTAAGTCCTCCGTGCGCCCCAATGCTTCGAAACGGCCGCGATTGATGATGGCGACGCGGTCACACAATCGTTCCGCCTCGTCCATGTCGTGGGTCGAGATGACGATGGTGGCATCGTGCGTTTCGCGCACTTCGAGAATGAATTGCTGAACCTCGCGCCGCGACTTCGGATCGAGCCCCGTGGTGGGCTCGTCGAGCAGCATCAACGTGGGCGACGTCAATAATGCTCGGGCGATGGCACCTTTATGACCGCTTTGTTGTTGGCGCAGGGATTGCAGCCTCTATCGGGATGGATCGCGGATCGCGTCGGAGGACGGATCATGGTGCTG
>JAKAAL010000462.1 GCA_021802375.1 Bacillota bacterium
CCAATTCGCGGAACACCCACGGATCGATCGATTGTCTGGATTGATTCACCGCTACTACCATATCTCAGAGATTCGACACGGAATCGCAAATCCCTTTGCTTTGGGACACTGTGCTCAAAATTTTTTTGCCGATGAGAACACCAGCCCATGAATGATAAGCCTGGAAAAAATTGGCGCTGAAGCCGCCAAAAACTTATGGGTAAAGATTAGAATTTATTCCTGGGGCCAGTGGTGCCGCCACGCGAAGGCTCGATGCCTAAGCGTGGGGTTTAATCTTTTTGGTCTTCCGCATATTGGGGTTGAAGGGCCCAGACGTCGCGAGCCCCAAGAATGCGTTCCGGAACCTCCCGTAAACGGGTCATCTGGATGAGAAAGACCGCCAATGCACCTTGGTTCTGGCGGCCTTTCAGGTGTTCGCTCCCGGGTATCTTGGTGCCGTTGCTCGAGAGGTCATAATCGCTGAAACCCAAATTTCCCGGTGTCTACGTGCATTCATGAATGACACCCGGGATCATTTGTTTTACGGTATGTCGTCGGTCGTCGCCTCGATCTTCGTGAAAGTGGCATCCAACAGGCCTATCAATTCATCGATCCCCCCCGCCTGGACAGTGAGCGGCGGTGCTACCAAGAGGTGGTCACCCTGAGGGGTTTGGGGATTGCCGCTGCCAGGATAGATAATCAAGCCCTGACGAAAGGCCTCGTCCGCAATCTCCTGCGCCCGCTTCCCGCCAGGTCCCGAATGGGTAGCCAGTACTAGTCCTTGCATCAACCCGCGTCCACGGATTGCCGTCACCAGCGGATGGTGTGCCTGAAGGCATTCCAATTGGTGTCGCAGATACGATGCTTGCCGCTGCGCATTTTCTACCAGCCCTTCGTCCTCCATAATGGCAAACACGGCACCTCCCGCGGCGGCACTCACGGGATTGCCCCCGTAGGTGAAGCCATGCGGAAAACTTCCCGACCCCCCGCGAACGGCCTCCCAAATGTCTCTACGCGCCACCACGGCGCCGAGCGGGCTATAGCCGCTCGCTAAGCCTTTCGCCAGCACCATCATGTCAGGATGAATGCCTTCCTGTTCGTGCGCCCACCAGTCCCCCGTGCGGCCCATCCCGGTCATGACTTCATCGACAATAAAGAGCATCCCGTAACGGCGACACACCTGTTCAACGGTCGCCAGATACCCCGGATGGGGCACAAACCCCGATAAAGCTGACCCGCCCACGACTTCCAGCATAAGTGCGGCGATCGACGTCGGATCCTGTTGCTGAATCATCGCTTCCAGGTCCGCCGCGCACGTACAGGGCTCCGTCGGCTTATGCCCTTCGGGAACAAAGTGAATAAAGGCGGGATCAGCCAGAAGCGGCGCATAGGGCCGCCGACGCAAAAGATGCCCCGAGGCGGCCAACGCCCCCAACGTATTGCCGTGGTAACTGGCCCAGCGGGTCATAATTTTAAAGCGCCCCAGGTCCCCGCGTTCCCGGTGATAATGCCGAGCGAGTTTGATGGCGGTCTCCACCGCTTCCGACCCTCCCGACACCAAATACGTATACGCCCCCGCCCAATGCGGGAGGTGTTGCGCAATTCGGGACCCTAAGTGTTCTTGGGCATCCGATGTGAACCGCATCGTGTGCGCAAACGCCACACGGCGCGCTTGGGCGGCCATGGCTTCGGCTACTCGCGCCCGTCCGTGGCCTACATTGACGACCAACGCCCCTGAACTGCCATCCAGGTACCGCTGTCCTGTGGTATCCCACAGATAAATGTCCTCTCCGCGATCAATAATCGGATAGCTCCGACTTGGGGTCCGGTAAAAAACGTGAGACATGAGCTCCCCTCCTATAAGGATTGCTGTAATGCCGCTAGCACCTGAGACTCCTCTGCTGTCACCATCGGGGCCGTTGGCACAGGGTCTCGCAACCGGGGAACACGCCATCCGCTGAGATCCAGCACTTCTTCATAAACGTGGCCCGGCAACAGCGCCCAAAGACCCAACTCGCCCCGCTCATCGAACCCAAAGATGCCTAAATCCGTGACGACCCGCCAGGGGCCCCGCCCATCCGGCCGACGCCGCCCCACCGGATGCCCGGGCGTGGTAATAAAATCGACATGAGCCGGGAAGCGATCACGGCGATGTTCCATGACAATCAGCGTGCGGCGCGCCCCCGTAGCAATCTCTGGGGCACCCCCGGCACCCGCGAGCCGAACACGCGGGTGATCGTATGGCCCGATGACCGTACTATTGAGATTGCCATGGCGATCAATCTGCGCCGCCCCCAACATCCCCACATCAATCCACCCCGTCTGCAGGTACTGACTCAATAATTCCCCCATGGGCAGGACCGCGAGGGCCGACTCGACCAGTGTCCCGTCCCCAATGGAGAGTGGCAGCCGCGCGGGGCGTGCATCAATCACGCCCGATTCGTACACCAGCACCAGATCAGGTGCACTTAACCGTTTGGCCAGATTCGCCGCCACATTCGGCACGCCGACGCCGACCAACACCCGTTCTCCATTCTGTAGGAGGCGCGCGGCCGCCACAATCATCCCGTCACGAGGGGAGGTGGACATGGGACAGCCCTCCTTCCGTTGCCAAGGCTCGCCAATGCGCATCGTCCCACCGTGCCCGGTATGCGGCGTGATCGGGGACCTGACGAATATAGGCATCGATCCACGCCGTGCAGGCCGTCCGGTCCCGCGCGATGGCTTCCCATTGTTGATAAAACACCGTATCCCGTTCATACAAGCCCGCCGCATAAGACGGGTGGGCTCCCCAAGGCACCTCCGCCACAGCCGCCACGCGAAACCCCGGCACCAAGAGGTGGTCCCGAGCCGGTCGTAACCGGGCGGCAGGGACGATTTTCTCGGCCGTAGCTACCAACGTCGTCGCCGCCAAGGCGGCCTCTTTCATTTCCCCTACAAGGCCCCAGACGTAAAGATTGCCCTCCTCATCCGATCGTTGTACATGCACCAGGGTCACGTCCGGCCGGAGTGCCGGCACCACCGCGACGGATTCTTGAGTATACGGGCATGTGAGCGTCGCCCGTTCGCGTTGACGGGTGAGATCATTGGGTTCGGCTCGCAGGGGCCAAAATGGTAAACCAGCCGCCCCAGCGGCTAACCGCGCCACCATTTCCGCGTGCGTCCATTCCTCCACCGCAATCTGCTCTTCCTCCACAGCCCGTCGAAACGCGGGCAATAAGCCTACGCCGGGATTCCCCGCATACGAGAACACCACTCGTTTGGCTATGCCGGCAGCAATCATCTGGTCATACAGGAGATCGGGCGTCGCCCGACCGAGAGTGAGGGAGCCGATATTTTGCCGAATGATTTCGTGGCCCGCAGCGAAGGGGATCAGGTGGCTAAATCCGGCCAAATAGATCAACTGGCCTGGGGTGACATATTGCTGAATAAGGGCGGGTAACGTGAGTGTCTGCGCCATCTCAGTAGCGCACCTTCTCGGTAATGACTTGGGCTTCCAGAAAAAAGCCCAGATAGTCGGGGCCACCCACCTTGGGCCCCGTCCCACTAAACCGGTAACCCCCGAACGGATGCACCCCCGCCATCGCACCCGTAGACGACCGGTTTAAGTACAGATTGCCCACGTAAAACTCGTCTTGCGCCTGGGCCAAGTGCGCCGGAGAGCGAGTAAAAACGGCGCCGGTTAAGGCATAGTCACTCTGATTGGTTAATTGCAGCGCGTGATCAAAACTGTGGACGGGCGTCACCGATAAGGCCGGCCCAAACACCTCCTCCTGAAAAAGCGGCGACAACGGATCCACGTCCCGGATAACAGTCGGAGCCATAAACCAGCCCTCCCGATCAAGACGTTGGCCGCCGACCACCACGCGTCCGCCCTGCGGGTGTGGCTTGAGATAACTGAGAATACGCTCGCGAGCCGCCTCAGAAATTACGGGCCCAAAACGGGCATTCTCAATGGCGGGCCCCGCTGTCTCAGCCCAGTTGTGGGCGAGCGCAGCCACCCCCTCGAGAAATTGCGGATAGAGCGCCTCCATCACGAGGCAGCGCGATGTTGCGGAACACTTTTGTCCCTGGTATCCAAATGCCGACACCGCCACTTCCTCGAGCGCCCACTGTAGGTCGGCGTCGTCGGCGACAATCGTCGCATTCTCCCCCCCCATTTCCGTCATAACTCGTCGTAAGCCCAGTTGTCCAGACACGGTCTGACTGGCTTGCTGATAAATTTGGGTGCCGACCGCCCTGGAGCCCACAAAGGCCACAAAACGCACGACAGGGTGGGTCACGAGACGTGGGCCCAGCAGCGCTCCGTCCCCACTGACAAGATTCACAACGCCGGCAGGCAAACCTGCTTCCTCGAGAACCTCGATCAGTTGATGGGCGATCACCGTGGCCCGTTCCGCCGGCTTCCAGACCACCGTATTACCGGCGATGATCGCACTCACAATCATCCCTAATGGCAACGTGGTCGGAAAATTCCAGGGGGCAATCACCACCCCCACCCCCAGCGGACGATAGCGATAGCGATTCACCTCACTCACCAGCGGCTGAATCGCTTTGCCGTTCATCCACTCGTGGATCAGCCGGGCATTCCACTCAAAATGATCGATAGCTTCACTCACTTCGCCGTCGCCTTGGGTGAAGTTCTTACCCACTTCATAGGCGACCCACGCCAGCATGTCGCGGCGGCGTTCCCTTAACAGGTGCCCCGCCCGCAACAACAACGCCGCCCGATCCCATACCGGAATCCGAGCCCACCCGGGATAGGCCGCCTGCGCGGCGGCTATGGCGCAATCCACGTCCGCGATATCTGCCGCGGCCACTTCGCCAATGACTTCGCTGGGGCAGGCA
>JAKAAL010000463.1 GCA_021802375.1 Bacillota bacterium
AGCTTTGGGTGTGAAAACGCGTCGTAAGCATAAGGCGTCCAATCGCCTCATTGTACGGCGAAGGACGAAGTAGGCAGGGTAGTGTTTTCGTGAGGAGAGGAGGCTCTAGGTGGGACGCTCAGTCAAGAAGGGACCGTACGTTGACCAGAAGTTGTTAAAGAAGGTTGAAAGTCAGACGAGCAACAATCAAAAGCGCGTGATTCGGACGTGGGCCCGCGCTTCGACGATTATCCCGGAGATGGTTGGGCACACGATTGCGGTGCATGACGGTCGTCGGCACGTGCCGATTTACGTCAGCGAAGAGATGGTCGGCCACAAGTTGGGGGAGTTTGCCCCGACCCGGACGTTCAGAGGGCACGGCGATCATACTGAGCGTTCGTCGTCGCTCAAGTAGGGAGAGAGAGCAATGGTAGAAGAGCAAGAGGTGTTGGAAGCCAGGGCGCATGTGCGTCAGGTTCGGATTGCCCCGCGCAAGGTTCGGGTGGTCGCCGACCTGATTCGCGGGAAGAATCTACGCGACGCCGAGGCGATCTTGCGGCACACCCCTAAAAGGGCGTCGGCGATACTGGCCAAGCTGTTGAAGAGCGCGGCGGCAAATGCGTACCACAATTTTGACATGGATCCCCGCAACCTATTCGTTCAGGCCATTTGGGTGGATGGAGGTCCGACGTTGAAGAGAATTCATCCACGTAGTCGTGGCCAAGCGTTTGCGATCTTAAAGCGTACCAGTCACGTTTCGGTGGTGCTGCGGGAGCGCCATTAAGGCACGTCAACAAAAAGGGGGGAAATTGTGGGTCAGAAAGTACATCCTAAAGGGTTTCGGCTGGGAGTCGTTCGAGACTGGGACTCGCGTTGGTTTGGGACCCGTGCTACCACGCCGGGGTTGTTAAACGAGGATTATCGCATTCGAAGGTTGATTAAGCGGCGTCACTATGGCGCAGGCATATCGCGAGTCGAGATTGAGCGTAGCGCCTCGAACAAACTCCGAGTGGTTGTGCATACGGGAAAGCCGGGCATGGTGATTGGCAAGGGCGGCGTCGGCGTAGAGGCGTTGCGTAAGGAACTAAGCGGAATTAGCGGCAAGCAGGTGAACGTCGACATCATGGAGATTAAAAGCCCGGAGACCGACGCGCAGTTGGTGGCCGAGTCGGTGGCTAGCCAGCTGGAGAAGCGCATTGCCTTCAAGCGGGCCATGAAACAGGCGATTTTGCGGGCGGGGCGACAGGGTGCAAAAGGCATCAAGATCATGGTCAGCGGCCGTTTGGGCGGGGCGGAAATCGCACGCCGGGAATGGACCTGGGAAGGTTCGATTCCGCTTCACACGCTGCGGGCTGACATTGATTATGGCTTTGCCGAAGCGCACACCACCTATGGCGTGATTGGCGTCAAGGTGTGGGTGTACAAAGGCCAAATTTTGCCGCGCCAGAAGAAACGGCCACAAGCGGTGGTTGAGGGAGGTCGTTAGGCATGTTGGCACCCAAACGAACGAAGTTTCGAAAGCAGCACCGCGGGCGAATGAAAGGTAAGGCGCATCGCGGCAATCAGGTGCGGTTTGGCGAGTATGGCTTGCAAGCGCTGGAGCCCGCGTGGATTACCGACCGACAGATTGAAGCAGCACGTGTGGCCCTGACCCGGTATATTCGCCGGGGTGGCCAGGTGTGGATTACCATTTTCCCGGATAAGCCAGCCACGAAAAAGCCCGCAGAAACGCGGATGGGCAGTGGTAAGGGCAACGTGGAATATTGGGTGGCCGTGGTCAAGCCCGAGCGCGTGATGTTTGAGTTGGCCGGGGTGCCGGAGGATGTCGCCCGGGCGGCCATGCGTCTGGCCGGACACAAGTTGCCGATTCGGACACGCTTCATTAAACGGGAGCAGGTGGAGGTGGTCGCCGATGAAGGTTAGCGAAATTCGTGACCTGGATAGTGCCGAATTGGAAGGCAAGCTCAAGAGCTTGAAAGAGGAACTCTTTCGGCTGCGCTTTCAACTGGCTACCGCGGCGTTAGAGAACCCCATGCGGATTCGTCAGGTGAAGAAGGACATTGCCCGGGTGCATACGATTCTTACCGAACGGGCCTACGGCGCCGCTCAGGGCAAATAGGCGAGGGCTCATTATAGAAAGAAAGGAGGGTGAAGCCAGATGGAGGTTCAGCACCGACGCAAGAGTCGCGAGGGTCACGTGGTCAGCGACAAGATGCAAAAGACGGTGGTGGTGGCGGTGGAGACCTTGGTTCGGCATCCCATTTACGGTCGGCGTATGCGCCATACCAAGAAGTTTAAGGCACACGATGAAGAGAACCAGTGCCAAACGGGCGATTTGGTCCGTATCGAAGAGACTCGACCGCTGTCCAAAGAGAAGCGTTGGCGGGTGGTGGAGATTTTACGCAAGGCAGAATCGTAGCCCCAACCAACGGCGGCTAAGAAAGGAGGCGGTCTAATGATTCAGACCCAGACGCGGCTGAACGTGGCGGATAACACCGGGGCCAAAGAGTTAATGTGCATACGGGTGCTCGGCGGATCGTTCCGACGCTATGGCAACATTGGTGATGTGATCGTGGCCTCGGTGAAACAAGCGGCGCCAGGAGGCATGGTCAAAAAGGGTGATGTGGTCAAGGCCGTTATCGTGAGAACCAAGAGCGGCAGACAGCGGGCTGATGGCTCCTATATCCGGTTTGACGAAAATGCGGCCGTGATTCTGCGCGGTGACGAGCATGAGCCCCGTGGCACCCGAATATTTGGGCCGGTAGCCCGTGAGCTTCGCGAGCGAGACTACATGAAGATCGTTTCGTTGGCACCGGAAGTACTTTAGGTCGGCGACAGGAGGTAGTGGGCTATGCACGTGAAAAAAGGCGACACGGTATCGATTTTGACGGGTCGCGACCGCGGCAAGCGGGGGCAAGTGATTAGGTCCATCCCCAAGCGGGATCGGGTGGTGGTCGAGAAGCTTAATTTGATGAAGCGCCATCAGCGCCCTTCGGCGGAGTATCCCGAGGGTGGGATTGTGACCAGTGAAGCGCCGATTCATGTTTCCAACGTGATGTTGGTGTGTGGCTCGTGTGACCGACCGACGCGGGCGGGTAAGAAGTTCTTGGAGGATGGCAGCAAGGTGCGCTATTGCAAGCGTTGCGGAGCCACCATCGGTTAAGCTCAGGTCGAAGGCGAAAGAGGGGCGAAAATGGCTATCGAGTCGGCGCTCAAAGAGCGATACGAGCAGGAAATCATACCGAATTTAATGGAGCGGTTCCATTACAAGAATCGGATGCAAGTGCCCAAGGTGGTTAAGATTGTCGTCAACATGGGTGTGGGTGAAGCGGTGAGCAACTCCAGGGCGATGGAGGCAGCGGTTGGGGACCTGAGCCAAATCACGGGTCAGAAGCCCACGGTAACGCGGGCAAAGCGGTCCATCGCGTCCTTTAAGTTGCGGGCTGGCATGGCGATTGGGGCCAAGGTGACGCTGCGCGGACAGCGGATGTATGACTTCGCCGAGAAGCTGTTTTATATGGCACTGCCGCGCGTGCGGGACTTTCGTGGGCTGTCCACGCGAGGATTTGACGGTCGGGGTAGCTATACCTTAGGCGTTCGCGAGCAAATTATCTTTCCTGAGGTCGACTATGACAAGGTCGACAAATTGCGAGGGATGGACATCACCATTGTCACCAGCGCGGAGACGGATGAAGAGGCAAAAGCATTGTTAACGCTAATGGGGTTGCCCCTGGTCGAAGGACGGTAAAGAGGGAGGCGAGTGAGTGGCCAAAAAGTCGATGATTGCCAAGGCAAAACGCACCCCGAAATTCAAGGTGCGCAAGTACTTCCGATGTCAGTTGTGCGGACGTCCTCACGGGTACATGCGTGACTTCGGGTTGTGTCGTCTGTGTTTTCGCAAGATGGCCCACCAGGGCGAGATTCCCGGAGTAAAAAAAGCGAGTTGGTAAGCCAGTGGATGATCTCGAAAGGAGGATATTGTGACTGATCCGATTGCGGACATGTTGACCCGAATTCGCAATGCGAACGTGGTCTATCGAGAGCACGTGGATGTGCCCTCGTCCAAAATGAAGAAGGAACTGGCGCGCATCTTACGCGAAGAGGGCTTCGTGCGCGATGTCGAATTGCTGGAGGATGCCCATCGAGGAACGCTCCGGCTTTACCTCAAATACGGGGCCAATCGCGAAAAGGTTATTTCGGGCTTACGCCGGATTAGCCGACCCGGCTTGCGCGTATACGCCGGCTTGGATGAAATGCCCCGAGTCCTTGGAGGGATGGGGATCGCCATTTTGTCGACGTCGCATGGAGTGATGACGGAAAAGCAAGCTCGCGAAGAGCACATTGGCGGAGAGGTTTTGTGCTACGTCTGGTAGAGGGAGGTAAGATGAGATGTCGCGTGTGGGCAAAGTGCCGATTGCTATTCCAAGTGGGGTAGAAGTGGTCATCGAAGGGCAACGAATCTCGGTCAAGGGCAGCAAAGGCCGTCTCGAGCGGGAGCTTAGACCGGAGGTTCGGTTAGAGCGCGAGGACAATCTCTTGAAAGTCACGCCCGTGGATGAGAGTGGATTTGCGCGGGCGCAGTGGGGGTTGTCGCGGACCCTAGTGGCGAACATGGTTCAAGGCGTGTCGCAGGGTTTCAAAAAGGACTTGGAGCTGGCCGGAGTGGGATACAGGGCAGCCAAACAAGGCAACAAATTGGTGTTGACGGTGGGTTTTTCGCATCCGGTGGAAGTGGAAGCGCCAGAAGGCATTGAGTTTGTGGTGGCCAATCCGACACACCTGTCAGTCAACGGCTACGACCGCGATATCCGCCGCGATCAAACACAACCTTCGTGACCCCTTTA
>JAKAAL010000464.1 GCA_021802375.1 Bacillota bacterium
TATCAAAATTTCGACAATGCGGCTTAGGATGTCTTCATTGTACAGCGTTCTACAACCAACGTGCCCAGAATTTTGCGCAATATGAATCGGCCCCTCTCGATATTCATGGCACCAACTTGCGTGATTCGACAAAACAGGCGACAATAATCTCATGACATAAGAGACAAGGAGAGGAACCTGATGACCACCTTCCAATACCTGATCGGATCAAATCTATGGATCAAACGATGTCCAGAATGGAATGCCGTGATGGAAGCCATCGCCCTACCTTTGTTTCGTGACCATGAACGTCAAGCTGTCATGCAATGGATTAACCTCGAATCGCAAGAAATCGACTGGAATCAGATTCACCGGGCGGCGGAACGGTTTGAGCCGGAGTCGCGCATCTTGTTGCAAATCGCCCACGCCTTATTTAACGGAGGCGAATGTCAGCTTGCGGAAATCGGTAACCTCTCCAGCGCAGGGCGTTCAGCCGCCATCTTACTAATAGGACAACGGTATCGCTAACCGACTCATGTCATCACTTTAAGGAGCATTCATGCCCAAGGTTTATGCCCTAAGAGATATCCCGCCCGAAGTATCGGCGTATGGAATGGCTAAATATTCTCGATCTGACGCCTCGTTACGCGACAGTCTGCGCGAACTTTCGGATGAAAAAGCCGCGAACTTTTTGAACACCTTTTATTTTGCTTACGGGCACGCGTCCATCGCTGACCTCGCTCATATTCCCTTGGCGATTGAAGACATCTCCCTTTTTGCTGCCATGGCAATTGTCGATGAACCCCTATGGGACGGGCAAGAGCGGTCCACGCGCTATCAAAATTTCGACAATGCGGCTTATTACCGACCACCGAACACGCCGAAAGCCTATGATGCGGCGATCCAGCAATTGTTCACCTTATATCGAGACCTTTACACCGTTTCGATGGTGGCCTTGGCCGACCGACACCCCAACCCCCCCGAAATGAAACGCGGAGCCTACGAACGCACTCTCAAAGCGCGTGCCTTTGACGTAGCACGATATGCATTACCGCTAGCGACCCTCACTAGTGTCGGGCAAATCACGAGTGCCCGGGTGCTGGAAAACCAAGTCAGCCGGCTACTCACCTCGCCCCACCACGAAATTCGGGACATTGCGCAACGGATGAAGTCCGCGGTAACCGAACAAGCGCCTTTTAGCCTAACCCAGGAGGCCCTCCACCCAATCGCGCCAACGCTTATCAAATATGCCTCGCCAAGTCCTTACCAATCTCGCGTGTCCGTCACCATGCGCGACATCGCCAGGGACCTCCTACCTTCTCTGTCCGAGACACCCGAGATGGTGGCTGGTGTCGACCTAATCCGAGCCGCCGATGATCCTACCGTTGACGCCATCTCTATGGCGCTCTATGAGGTACACCCTCTATCGTACCGCTCGATCCGCCAACACGTAAGCAACTTAAATCTTGCGACTCGAGAAGACATCGTGGCGAACTTATTGGCCGATCGCGGACCACACGACGATTGGCCACGATTTATGCGGAACGGTTCGCTGTATTTTGATCTCACCCTAGACGTCGGCGCGTTTCGCGATTTCAATCGGCATCGACGTCTAACGAAAGTGATCCCGGATCTATCACTGGCGCAAGGATTTAGCTATCCGTCAATGCTTCGCGATTTAGCCCCGGACTTCCCCTACTCCGAACGGCTCCAAACCTACTACGCCACCGTCGCAGCGAGCAATGGGTTAGGACTGCCCTACCTGCTGCCACTGGCCCACTTGCGCCGCGGTTTATTTGTGATGGATCTGGCGGAGGCCGCCTACCTCATTGAGCTACGATCCCGTTCGGCAGGCCATTTTAGCTATCGGGCGCTTGCCTGGGATATGTACCGGGCACTTCACGAGACTCTACCTGGCGTGGCACGACATATTCGCGTCACACCACCTACGCAATTTGACCCATTCGAGCGTTGATGCCAGGAGCCGTCATGAATATTTTGGATCTCCCCCCGTTGGTGTCTAGTTTTCTCTGACCTGGCCAAAATGAGAGAAGGATGAATGCAACGCGGCGCCACAATCGCTACAATCGTCGAGGATAGGACATGTTGAATACACGGAGGACGCTTCCAGCATGCTTAGAGGTTTAGTGACCACATGGCTTCGCATTGGCACCGCTATTTTTCCGCCGACGATTCACCCCATGGTGGTGCATTTCCCGATCGCGCTCTTATATCTCACTTTGTTGATTGAAATCATCGGTTATGTGGTGCCGCGGCAGGATCGATTTTTCGATCGAGCCGGATTTTGGGCCCTGACGCTTTCCTTATTTGCCATTGTGGGCGCTGCGGCCGCCGGCATGATCTCGGAGCAATTTGTGAAATGGACCCCGACCACCACCCCGATTCTCTATGCTCATCAGCGGGACGCGACCCTCACCGGGGTCTTTGCGTTGGGCGCCTGGGTGGTACGTTGGTTTGGCATGTTCCCCAAGAGCGGACGTCAGGGAGCTTCATGGTCGCTTTTGCGCACCGGCCGTGGGCGCCAGTCGGTATTGGACACCATTTTAGTCATCGCGGCGGTGATTATGGTCAGTATTACAGGCACGTTAGGAGGATCCATGGTTTACAACCACGGCGTGGGTATTTCGCACGTGAGTCGTATCAAACCGAAGATTTAGGACAACGGTCCCAGGACATGAACCGACCCCGTATCAGTATGCGCGCGTCGTGCAATAAGGTCAGCGATGGCTTCACCAATTCTTTGGGCCGACTGCCAGGATCCGGTGGCCATGTACTGCGTATAACGATCCCTTTGCTCCCCCGTTAATCGCTCATGCCATCGAGTACTCACCCATCCCGGTGCAAAGACAAAGATTTTCTTGGTGGTGCCCGCAAGCGATTGGGCCAGGCTCTTGCTGTAGGCGGTGACTGCCGCTTTAGCTAGCGCATACAGTTCACCCGAGGTGCCGCGATGTCCCGAAAAGGCTTCGTCCCATCCCATGTTAACGATACATCCATCCGCTGTGAGATGCGCCAGAATACCTCGACAACACCGCACACTCCCCAAAACATCGACGTCCCACAGTTCTTGTAGTTTGGTTTCATAAGGCATGCTCCGTAGTGGTTCGCTGAGTATATCGGCACCCGCCAGGTTGACCCACGCCGTGAAAGCTCCCACCCGGTCCACCGTGTTGGCGATTACCGAGAGGATCTGGGACGGGGTTTCCCCCAGGTCTAGGCGGGTTTGATTGCTATCCGGACGCCTCGAAAACCCTACTACTACATACCCACGATCCTCACATGCAATTTTAAGCGCCCGGCCAATGCCTCCGGTGACCCCGGTGATGCCTACAATAATCGGTACCTTTGACCCGCTACTCATATCGCTACCTCCCACACCACACTCGGCCACTTACATCTTTGACAAATTTTCAGAAAGATGATATCATACTCTCGATGGGACGCACGGTAGGATTGTGGAGTGCCAGAGGATCGGCTGAGGGATCGGATTCTCACCACGGGATTAGCGCGGCTAATCCCGCTTTTTTTTCGCGTTGTGCTCGTAAGCTCGATAGGCCAGCTCAGTCCAAGCGCGCCGCCGAGAGCGCTCGTAGAGGAGTTGTAGCCGCTCGCGAAAGTAGTGAGCTCCGGGCCCAAACTCGGTAGGAATTTCTGCTTCCATCCAGAACGTCGATGGGGTTGGTATCGGACCCACTCCCGTTACCAAGGGCTCTAAAAAATGCCAAACGGTCTGTCGATGAAGACAGAAATTCGTCCCACATGAGCAATGGCTCTTTGAGAAATCTGCCTCAGGAACCGCCCAATTAAGAATGGGAATCCATACCGACCGCCATTCCTCAACATCCCACACCATGGCTTCGATGCCTTCGGGAGTGAGGTCCACACCATCAATAACACGATTCTTAATTCCCTCATCGTACGGGTTGGGATTATTTTTGGACTGCTTCATAACGGGCTCCTAATGCCATCCAGTCTCGTAAGTCCTGGGTGCTCCACTCCGTAATCGGACGTTGCGCCATCGGCTCCATAATTAGAGAAGTTAAATAATGTTTTTGGCGAATGAGCTCATCAATGCGCTCTTCTATGGTGCCCCGACTGACCAATTTGTAACTTGTGACAGGTCTAGTTTGTCCAAGGCGCCAAACCCTATCGGTCGCCTGATCCTCAATGGCTGGATTCCACCATCGATCGTAATGGATGACCTGGGAGGCCGCTTGTAAATTGAGGCCCACGCCCCCGGCCTTGAGTGAGGCGACCAGGATGCGCGGGGACGCTGCGCGATTGAAGAGATCCACAATACTCGCCCGATTCCCGGCCGCCATCCCTCCGTAATAAAGATCGACCGGTACTCCATAGTGCTGCGTCGCATAAGTATGCAACAAACGTGCCATCCTCACGTATTGGGTAAACACCACGACCTTATCCCCACGCCCCACACTGGCGGACAACAATTCGTCTAGTCGTATAAATTTACCGGAGCGCTCGGGCCGCGCCTGGGGCTCGTTCAAATATTGCGCCGGATGGTTCACAATTTGCTTCAAAGCGGTAATCGCGCGTAAAACCAATCCGCGCCGAGTCATCGCCTCCATGCCCGTTTCCTGTTCCAATTCTTGGAGGAGCTGGTCCACCACCCCCCGATACAGGATAACTTGCTCGGCCTGTAAGCTGACCCACTCTGTGATCTCCAACTTGTCTGGGAGATCCTTGCGAATCTCCGGGTCGGTCTTGGTCCGCCGCAGCACAAATGGGGCCGCCGCCCGCGTCAGTTCTTCCGCTACAGCCTTGCGTTCCTCTTCGCTCCCCCGCATCAAAGGCCTTTCA
>JAKAAL010000465.1 GCA_021802375.1 Bacillota bacterium
GATACCCAAAAGGATCATCCGCAAACATTCAGTGATGATCCGTCGATGCTGGAACGGATTGGTCATTTCTTGCTGGGTCTGGGCGACATGCTGACCTTGGTGGGAGGCAAGCTTAAGGAGTTTGGGGCGTATTTGCTGGCATGGGCCCAGCAATGGCTTTCCCCCAAGGAGCCGTGTCATGACCCAGTTTAACAAGGCACCCGACAAGGAAGCGATGGTAATTGCCGTGCGCGGTTATGTGCCCGCCCCGGCCTCCCCGAAACCCAAGCGGCCTTTGCGGCAAAACCCAGTGGCAGGACCGTCGGATTGGGTCGTGGTCTTCGATACGGAAACCGCCATCGATGCGGCGCAACAGCTGCGCTTTGGCACCTTCCAGGTGCGCCACGGGGACGCACTGAAAGAGGCTGGGCTTTTTTATGACCCGGAATCCTTAACGGCAACGGAACACGATCGGCTGCGCCAGTACGCGGATACCCGTGGCTATGTCGTGTATACGATCGCTGCCTTTATTGAGACCGTGATCTATGGTTTTGGGTATGACTTACGAGCGACCTTCGTCGGCTTCAATCTACCCTTTGATATCTCACGATTAGCCATCGGATACAACTCCGCCCGAGGGCTGCCTATGCGCGGAGGATTCAGCTTCCGGCTCCACCACGATCCGCGCAAGCCCCGCATACAGGTTAAGCACTTGTCGAGCCGCTGTGCCTTAATCCGCTTTACCGTACCCCCTCGGCAACGCAATACACGAGGGCAACGGCGACGGGGCCAATCAACCCCGGTGCGCCGGGGATTTTTTGTGGATGTCAAAACGTTGGCAGCCGCGTTAACCAGTCAGTCGCATAGCCTCGATTCGCTAGGGAAACTGTTAAAAATCGCGCATACCAAACACGCGACGGACGAGCACGGTGCGGCCTTGTCCGAGGACTATCTTGCCTATGCCATGGGGGACGTCCAAGCGACCTGGGAATGCTTCGTGATCCTCCGTACCCGCTACGCGCAGCATGGATTAACGGAGACGCCGGTGCATCAAATCTACAGCGAGGCAAGCCTTGGGAAAGCGTACTTAAAGGCTATGGGAATCCACCCGTGGCGGCGTCAGCAGCCGGACTTTCCACCGGAGATGCTCGGCATCATCATGAGTACCTATTATGGGGGCCGCTCCGAAGTGCATTGGCGACGGGAGGCCGTACCCGTCCTATATTGTGATTTCTTGTCGATGTACCCCACTGTCTGCACCCTCATGGGCCTTTGGCGTACCGTGACTGCCGAGGGTATCGAATCCACAGATGCCACCGATTGGGTGCGTGTTTGCTTGCGGTCTATTGAGACCGCCCATGTGCAGGATGCGGATTTCTGGACGGCCTTGGCGGTACTGGTCCAAGTGGAGCCCGAGGCCGATATCTTCCCGGTACGAGCCAAGTATGGACAGGATGCCTCCTTTACCATTGGTCTGAATACGCTGAGCAGTGAAAGGCCGCTCTGGTATACCTTGGCGGATTGCATCGCCTCGAAACTTCTGACCGGCAAAGCCCCGCGTATCGTCCAAGCGCTACGGTTCACCCCGAAAGCCCCACAAAAGGGGCTCAGGCCCGTATTGATTGCCGGAAAGCCCCATTATCATGTAGACCCGGTCACAGACGACTTCTATCGTCGGTTGATTGATTTGCGCCGCACCGTCAAAGACCGCGTGAAAACCGCACCGCCAGATGAGCGGGAGGCCTTGGACGCCGAACAGTTGGCGTTGAAGATATTGGCCAATGCCACAAGCTACGGGAGCTTTGTGGAATTTAACGTCGAGGAGCAAGAGGAGTGCGTCACGGCTCTTTGTTATGGCCCCAGCGAACCCGCCTTCTCAGTGAAGATACATCAGATCGAAAAGCCCGGAACGTTTTTCCATCCGCTACTTGCTACCCTCATTACGGGCGCGGCTCGCTTGATGCTCGCTATCACGGAACGGCTAGCCCTTGATGCCGGTATCGATTGGGCGTTTTGTGACACGGACAGCATGGCCTTGGCCCAACCCTCCGCTATGGCCTATAAGGATTTCCTGAGTCGAGCCCAGTCGGTGCAGCGCTGGTTTGATCCCTTAAACCCCTATGAACAAAAAGGCCCACTCCTCAAGATTGAGGACGCGAACTACCGAATAGATAATGGCCGCATGACCGACGCACTTGAGCCGCTGTATTGCTGGGCCGTCTCCTCCAAGCGCTATGCCTTATTTAATCTCGACACGACCGCGAAGCCCGTCTTGCGTAAGGCTTCCGCTCACGGCTTGGGGCATCTATTACCCCCTTACCGCGAACACACAACCCCCATCAGTATCCCGGCCCCCCTAATGCCCCTCTCTGACATCGGCGTGGAACGCTGGCAGTATGATCTGTGGCATCGCATTGTGGAGGCCGGGCTGAGGGGAACGCCGGACCAAGTATCTTTCGTGGGGCTTCCCGGTCTTACCACTCCCACAACAGCCAGCCGTTATGCCGCCACGACCCCCATTCTCCTACGCTGGTTCAAGGCTTACAATGAAGGCAAGCCGTACCGAAAGCAGGTCCGGCCTTTCAATTTTCTTCTGGCCTTCCAGGGACGGCGCCTCTTTGCGGAGCCCACCCCAGACGAGATCCAGACGCTTTCCGATAAGCCCAAACACTCCAGAGCCAAACTGCCGCATCTCCCGCGAGCCGTAGCGCCGTATAGTCGGGATATTGAGATTGCGGCCGCCCAGTGCTTTGATCGCGGTACGGGGCACACGGTGTTGCGAGGCCAACTCAAGACCTATGGACAGGCCTTAGCGCAGTATCATTTACACCCAGAGGCGAAGTTTTTACAGGGTGGGTATACTGATCGGGGCAAGACCATGCGCCGCCATGTGTATGTCACGGTGGTGAGTTTGATTGGCAAAGAGGCGAATCGGTGGGAGGAGCAGTTTTACTTGGGAATGGAGGCGGAGGCGCAGGTAGAATACGGATTGGTACATGACACAATAAACAGTTTTATTAAGCTGCTAATTGCAGAGACTGACGCAATAGGCGTGCGGTGTTTGGCGCATGTTGTTGGCATTTCACATCGACAAATGTGGGCTATTTTGCACGGCAAGGTAATAGCGTCTCCATTGACCGTCACCAAAATGCAAAGCGTGTTGCTAAGAAGGACCACAATTCGCGAAAGCACTGGGATCAGGGAATTAACCTAATATTATCGCGGGTCAATAGCCAAAGTGCTCGCATAGACATTAGTGTATGTTGACACGCGTTCATTGCAGCTTCTGACAAAGTATGTGCCATGGCCATTAATGATTGCGGTATAAGTGCGGACAGAATAAAAGACGTCGTGCGCCCTATCGTTTCCATGAATGTTTCGGTCATCAACAATATCGTACCGTGTGCAACACACGTTGCTTTTACGTTTCGAGACTCAATAACTCAAACAGAGCGAATTGCTTATGCCGAGCGAAATATTTAATGCACTTTTTGAAGAACAGGTGGAGACATTTATATCGGGTTTTTTGGCAACCTCAAAAAGGGTGTTTATCGACACAGACACCGGCAGAATTTATCACACTGGAGAATTTGGTAGGTATAGAGAAACAGTTACAAAGGACTTTTTACGTTTCGTTATACCTCGTAACGTCGACATTGCAAATGGATTTATAATAACATCAATAAATAATAGGAGCACTCAATGCGATATCATACTTTTTGATAGAATGGTCACGCCTTTATACAGAGATGATGATAGACAGGTCTTTTTTCCTATAGAAACGGTGTGCGGTATAGGAGAGGTCAAGTCGACCTTAAGTAAAAGCGAGTTTACTTTGGCGCTAAATAAACTTGCGAGGAATAAGGCTTTAGGTGAAGATGCCGACCGTAGAACAATAATTAAGTCGGCGGGAAAGAGCGCTTCAGAATATTGCGACGTGTTTAGTTTTCTTATATGCAAGAAGCTCGACTTCGACATATCATCCCTACAATACGATATAAATAACGCCTACGAATCTGACATACAAAAGAAGCACAAGCATAATATGATCCTCTCTATAGATGATGGGGTAATTGTTTACCATGGGGCCAATAAGGGTGGAATTAATTCGAATCAAGCAATGCCTTACCCAGTTTGGTTTGGAGATGAATTAAAAAACAGAGTAATCAAGCCTGTGGATAATAAATATGTCCATTTGAAGTTTTTTTGTTCTTATATGTTTATGTTAGCGACATCGAAATATGTATTTTTTCCGGAATTCACGAACTACATTGGAGAATTTTTAGGCGGAACGAATAGTGATCAATAGTAGTAACTGGGCTTTGATTCTGGACCCGATATATCGGGTCGTGAGACGCTGGCTATAAATTTCCCGACCTTCTCAGACTTGATTATTGGTTTTCACTGATGCTCGACATTTTCGATTCACCCAGCCACAGCCGCTTGATCTCTGGATAACTGTAGCGGTCTTATCGTAATCACTCCCCAGCCGGTCAGGGTCTATCGTGTCACCAGCCAGATTCACTAAGGAATGAGCCCAGACATAACTGACACCTAGCCCCTGATACTTGGACAGGGGTAGCCCATTACTTATTGGCTTCCTTGGGCAACTGGTCATATCACCGGGAATCCGCAGCGACCCGATTTTTGTCTTGACGCTTGATTTTCTGGTGGGTTGGCGCTTGACCTGTGGATAAGTGTGGCAGTCTTTCCGCTATCACTATACCCCGGTCGATGCCTACGCGATCACACACAATGGCCGAATGCCTTCTTCGCCGATCTTGGGCTATTCACGATGGTCGAAGCCCATCAATTGGCGCGCCAATCCCGATGAGGAAAC
>JAKAAL010000466.1 GCA_021802375.1 Bacillota bacterium
TTTACGCGACGTGTGCCACACAACTGGCGCAGGTCATCCCGGTGATTTCAAGTTGCATCTCGGCATCCTGTCCGGGTGTCGCGCGCTCTGTCGTCATTGCTTCCGCCATGCGTATCCCTCCTAGCGCCGAATCACTTTACGAATGACCCCGATCAGCTCTTCGATACTCTCCTCACCTTGTCGCTGCTCGATGGCATCGGTGACGCATCCACTAATGTGCGAGCGCAGTAACAGCAGCGACACTTCATCGGCGGCGGCCGTCATCGCGGCGACTTGTTGTAAGATATCGGGACAATAGCGGCCATCCTCCACCATGCGCATAATGCCTTTGACTTGCCCTTCGATGCGCTTTAACCGGGCTTGCAGTTTTTCCTTATCCTGCTCATATTGGTACGTTGTTATCGCTCCCTTACCCATACTCCCTACCTGTATCATAGATCTTCAAAGAAGGATCCGCAACGCTCCATACCCTCGCCTGCAAAATCTTGCGCTGGCCACGGCCGAGGATTCTTTGGGTCCCGCGCTCGTTAACCTCGCCCATGCCCCGATACAGTAGTTCTTTCTGTATAACAATTGTGAAATCTTCTCGGAATACGGTATGATAACGATGGAGGCGATAGGGTGACTGAGGATCAATTGCGAACCGAATATTGGGAAGACAATCGCACCAACCCCCTATTTCCCATTTGGCTGGTATTTAGAGCGATTGGTCATGAGGATGGTCAATGTGATGGTGTGCCCTACACGAGAAAATCGCGGCGCGAAGTACCTTCCATTCTTAAAACCTTGGAAACTTCACCACTAGTTTCCCAATTGGCGAAAGAGTTGGGTATCGAAGAATCCGAGTTACGCGCCACCTTATGGTATGCGGCTTGGGAACTGGAACATATAAAACCTCGAGCGGCTTGGCAGGCGTGGAATCAGCGTGTCGATCAAGCCCCATCTGATGACCGAAGGGAGTCTTAAAGTTGAATAACGATCGCGAGGTATTTTGGGATGCAGAGGACCTTATGCGTCGATTGCGGCGCATTGAAGGGCAAGTCCGCGGCATCCAAACTATGGTCTTGGAAGAAAAATCCTGCCAGGCCGTGCTCATCCAAGTCGCCGCGATCGAAGGGGCCATTAAACAAGTCTCTCGAATTGTCAGTGCCTGTAGTGTAGCGGAACGGGTTACGTCCATCGTGGATCGTCATGACGAGTCCGATGCGATCCGTAAAGCCCTGAAGGAACTCATTAGCTACGGTTAAACACCCATGCTGCCAATTCAGCTATTGCCTGGTCTGGCCGCTTCGTCCTGGAGAGTAGGCCAAAGCTCGGTCGGGCTCGTGCCCGAAACTCGTCACTAACCACAAAGTCCCCGCGCCGACCCTCCATGCTTCACGTAGCTAACATTTTGGCAGCAACCGGTTAGTCGGCAGCACTTCGATGACGATGTCCCAGGCTTGCTGGCTCTTATCTTCTTCGGCATACCGGAGCGAATATACACGGTCTGGCCCCCGTTCCAGATCCACGATAAGGGCCGCATGCCTTCGAACGCCAATGATCCGGTTTCCGGTGATGTGAGCGAACGCCCGCATTTCCGGCACCATTGTGTCCTTATCCGCCACAATACGTATTTCGTCTCCCACAGCAGAACCTCTCACGGCGTCGGCAATCCGAACCAAATGGCCGTCCCACGGTAACCCATAGCATAGCAGTTGCACGCCTTCACCTCCCGCGCATCCTTGCAGCCCTCGATCACGTGATTAATTTCACACTATTCTCCCACCATTCTAACAAGTGTCGGCGATTTGCTAAAGCCGCCCTGACGCCATGGTGCCCGGCATCATTTTGGGCTATGCTAGAGAAAGCACGAAGTAGGAGGAATTGCATTGACCCCAACTTTCCACTATACGGTGAGTTTTTTGGAACCCGGCTATCACGTGTACCAGATTCGCCTACATATGACCGATGTCCCTAAGGGTCGTCACACCTTAAGACTTCCCGTGTGGACCCCAGGCGCCTACGAGGTCCAAGATTTTTCGCGCCATCTCTTTGATCTTCACCTCGAGGTCAATCAGGCCTCGATGGATCTGGACCACCAGACCAAAAACCGGTGGGGTTTTGAAACCTTTTCGGATTCGTCGGTCGTCACCCTTAACTATAAGGTATACGCGTTCGAATTAGGGGTCGACACCAGCCATCTCGACGCCAGTCACGCTTATTGGAATGGCGCCCAGCTCTTCTTATGGCTGGATGAGTATCAAAACCTGCCCTATGCGATCAAAGTCCAAGCCCCCTCAGGGTGGAACATCGCCACGGGACTCGATCGTGACCCCGGAGCAGCGAATCAATACCTGGCCAGCAATTACGATGTGCTGATCGACTCCCCGTTTGAGTGCGGCACGCACCAAACCCTGACCTTTACCGTCGATGACAAGCCCCATCAAGTGGTGTTGTGGGGACACGGCAACGAAGACGCCATGCAATTTACCGATGACATCAAACGGATCGTCGAGGCACAGCGTGATATCTTTGGATCCCTTCCCTACGACCACTACACCTTTATTGTCCATTTGGCGGACCGGGGAACCGGAGGGCTCGAGCATCTCAATTCGACAACCTGCGGCGTTTCGCGTTTTTCCTTTAAGCCTCGAAAGTCGTATCGGCGAGTGTTGGGCTTGGTCTCGCATGAATTTTTTCACCTCTGGAACGTCAAACGGATTCACCCCGATATGTTGGGGCCGTTTGACTATAATCAAGAAGTGTACACACACCTCTTGTGGGCGATGGAAGGATTCACCGACTACTATGCCGGGATTGCGCTCCGCCGGTCTGGCCTCTTCTCGGTCTCCGAATACTTAAAGGGGTTGGGCGATAATCTTGAAGCCTACGAGAAGGAACCGGGGCGATTGGTGCAAAGTCTCGCCGAGTCCAGCTTTGACACCTGGATTAAGCTCTACAAACCGGACGAGGACTCCAAGAATCGGACAATCTCCTATTACCTCAAGGGAGACCTCGTGGGGTGCTGTCTCGATCTTGAAATTCGACACCGCACCCAAAATCAATATGCATTGGACGATGTCATCCGTCGCCTTTATACACGCTATGCGGCCAAAGGCATTGGATTCCCCGAATCGGTGTATCAAGAGACGGTGGAGGAAGTCACCGGTAGCTCCTTCCAAGAATTCTTTGACCAGTACATTAACGGCACCGCCCCGATTCCGATTGACACGGTGCTCGGCTATGCGGGGCTTGCCATTTCACGGAGCTACAAAGATGACGACAAGGAAGAGGATCTGAAGACCTCTGACGCGCCATCGGAATCCGTGGCCACGTTGCCCTGGCTGGGAATCGATGCGCGCCTAGTTGAGCAGCGCATCGAAGTCGCCACGGCGTTCGTCTCGGGCCCCGCAGCCTCCCTGCTCCAAGCCAAGGACCAGATCGTCGCGCTCGATGGGTACCAAATTCAAAAGCTCGAGGATCTTCACGAGCGGATACGGCGCAACTACCAGGTTGGAGACGTGGTGACCATCTCACTATTCCGCCGCGGTCAGCTCATGGCCATTCCCGTTGTGTTGGCACCCGCGCCGTTTAATAAGGTGGAAGTTAAACCAATCGCCAATCCTTCTGGAGAACAACAGGCCTTTTTTGAAGCCTGGTTGAAAGCACCTTGGGTGGTATCCGAAGCGAAATAAGCGCCAGGGGTACGGAACCCTCCGCACCCCTGGCTTTATTGTGCCGTAGGATCGCTAGAATCTTGAACCTTGTTGACGGAAGAAGCGAAAGGTCTCCTCGAGTCCAAGCCGAAGGTCCGTTTGCGGTTCCCAACCTAACAACCGGCGTGCCTTACTAATGTCCGGACATCGATTCGTCGGATCGTCGAGCGGCAATGGTCGCGGTTCAATCTTCAAAGGTATTCCCGCGATGTCTGCAACGATCTGGGCAAAGTTTAATATAGTTCGCTCTTCGGGATTCCCGATGTTAATAATTTCGCCGGCAATCCCATCGGTTAGAGCGGCTCGCCAGATCCCTTCAACCTCATCCGACACATAACAAAAACTGCGGGTTTGCTGTCCCGTCCCGTATATCGTAAGAGCCTGCCCATTGAGAGCCTGACGCACAAAGTTAGGCACCACGCGACCATCTTCCTCTTGCATTCGAGGGCCGTAGCAGTTAAAAAACCGCAAAATCCTGGCATCTAGTCCATAGGTTCTCACATATTCGCTCGTTAGTGCTTCACCAAACCGTTTACTTTCGTCATAACATGACCGAGGACCTACTGGATTTACCCGTCCCCAATAGGTCTCTGGTTGTGGAGACATCTCAGGGTCCCCGTATGTCTCTGAGGTAGAGGCAAGAATAAATCTGGCACCGGTCTGCAACGCCAGATCTAAAGCATGTTTGGTGCCCATTGAATTGACCATAAGCGTCTCAATGGCCAATCGTCGGTAGTGAACAGGGGAAGCCGGTGATGCCAAGTGGAATACCCAGTGAATTTCAGATGGTAGCCTATCAAGAGGCCAGGTTTGACTAACGTCACAGAGTATACGCGTCACGTGCTGTTCATCCTGGTGGTTGAGATTATTCCAACTACCGGTGGCCAGGTTATCGAGAACAACAACGTGCACCCCTTCGGACACCAACCGATCTACCAAATGACTTCCTATAAACCCTGCCCCACCCGTGACCAACGCTGTCTTCATACGAGACACTCCCCTATCGTCCTATGCTCCGGTATCTCAATCCCGCCTGTTCTGCCTCAACCGGGTCCCAACTATTTCTTCCATCAATGACAATGCCTCGCGGCAACTTCGATGCGATAACGTTAAAGA
>JAKAAL010000467.1 GCA_021802375.1 Bacillota bacterium
ACTTCCTCTTCGGAGCAAGGAAAGGAGGGATATTATGGTGCAGGGAAAACGCGTGGTACCTCAAATTGATGAGGTTCAAGCGCTCATTCGACGGGGACAAGAACGTGGGAAACTATCGTATGGTGAAATCGTGGATGCCCTGCAGTCGATAGACATTCCTCCGGACCAAATAGATTCGATTTATGAGATGTTCGGAGAACTAGGCATCGAACTGGTTGGCGAACAAATTGCCTTGGAAGCGGACCATGGTCCTGGGCCGGGACCGGATGACGTGGAACCTGAAGTAGAAGATGTCGCCCAAGAAGTAGCTATTCCAGACGGGGTAGCCATCGATGATCCAGTACGGATGTACCTCAAGGAAATTGGCCGGGTTTCTTTGCTAACAGCCGAAGAGGAAGTGACGTTGGCCAAGCGTATTGAAGCCGGTGACGAAGAAGCCAAGCGGAAGCTGGCCGAGGCAAACTTGCGTTTGGTGGTATCTATTGCTAAGCGTTACGTAGGACGGGGCATGCTTTTTTTGGATTTGATCCAGGAAGGAAATTTAGGTCTAATCAAGGCTGTAGAGAAATTTGACTATCGTAAAGGCTACAAGTTTAGCACCTATGCGACTTGGTGGATTAGGCAAGCGATTACCCGGGCCATTGCGGACCAGGCTCGGACCATCCGGATACCGGTGCATATGGTGGAAACTATTAATAAGCTGATTCGTGTGCAACGGCAATTACTGCAGGAGTATGGGCGGGAACCGGCGCCAGAAGAAATTGCCAAGGAAATGGGTATCACGGTAGAACGGGTGCGGGAAATTTTAAAGGTTGCCCAAGAACCGGTGTCTTTGGAAACACCGATTGGGGAAGAAGAAGATTCCCATTTGGGGGACTTCATCGAGGATGAGGATGCTCCGGCACCAGCTGAAGCGGCGGGATATCAGCTTCTCAAAGAGCAATTAGAAGAAGTCTTGGACACCTTGACTAATCGTGAAGAAAAAGTATTGCGCTTGCGGTTTGGCTTAAACGATGGGCGGGCGCGCACCTTAGAAGAAGTCGGGCAGGTATTCGGCGTCACCCGCGAACGGATCCGGCAAATTGAAGCTAAGGCACTGCGAAAATTGCGTCATCCCACGCGCAGCAAGAAACTGAAAGATTATTTGGATTAGCGATAGAGAAGTAGAGGTATGGGGCGGAATGTTCGCCCCGATTTTATTTTAGATCGGATAATCAAAAGGTGGTTTGATATCATCCTTGGGATTTTTTTCGCTAAATTTGGGGAGACTACCCATTAAAAAACTCTCATCAAACGTTCAAGTTATTCTGAGTCAAGTTTGTTACCCTAGGCTAGAGTTTCCACGGAAGGGGCAAGACCATGTGTGGTATTGTCGGAATATGGCGTAAAGATCGCCCAGTTGCAGCGGAAGAACTGCGGGGGATGTTAAATACTCTGGTTCATCGCGGTCCAGATGGGGAAGGTCATTTCACTGACCGCAGTATTGGGCTGGGTATGCGTAGACTTGCGGTAATGGACATTCAACTGGGAAAACAGCCCTATTATTCCGAAGATCACAGTGTCGTCGCAGTTTTTAACGGCGAACTCTATAATTATCCAGAATTGAAGCGTTTGGTGGAGGCTGAGGGGCACCACTTGCCGAGTCATGCCGATGGAGAAGTATTGGTGCATCTCTACGAAGAATATGGCGCCGGGTTTGTCGATAAAATATCAGGAATGTTTGCGGTGGCGATCTGGGATAAAAAACGTCATCGGCTGGTGCTAGCAAGAGACCGCATTGGCCAAAAACCCCTATATGTTTGGGAACAAACTGATCGGCTGGTATTTGCCTCGGAAATTAAGGCGTTTTTCGCGCTGCCTGAATTTGAAGCCATTGTCGACACAGAGTGGCTAGCAACATATTTAAGTCATCGCTTTGTGCCGGCGCCACACACCCTGCTTAAAAATGTTACCAAACTGCGCCCAGGGGAAATGTTGATCATTCATCGGGATGGGCGACGGCAGCGTCAGGAATATTGGCGGCCGTCCATTGAAGAACCTCAGGCCGGCCATAACATGACGTATTGGGCAGATCGGCTGGACGGTCTGCTGCACGATGTGGTGACAAGTCATTTGGCCTCAGATGTACCAGTCGGCATTTTTTTATCCGGGGGATTGGATTCTAGTGTGTTGGCTGCACTGGCTGCGCAAAAGAGCAATCATCCGGTGGAAGCATGGTCCGCCGCTTTTCCCGAGTCATACCCGGGTTATGACGAATTCCCGTGGGCGAAAAAAGTTGCCAACGCTTTTGGAATGCCCTTGCATCGCGTTGAGGTGGACTGGGCGATAACGCCAGAGCGGGTACGCGAGTTGGCCTATGTATTGGACGAGCCGATGGCGGACCCGACGGTGCTACCTTTAGACGGTATTGCACGCGCAGCGGCAACTCAAGAAACAGTCATGTTGTCAGGCGAAGGGGCGGACGAAATTTTCGCCGGTTACGCTGGCTACGGGGAAGCCTCCAGCTTGCGGAGAGTGCGGCTAATTCCCCAATCCCTTCGACGTTGGTGGGAGCGCCAAGGGTGGCCAGGATCACATACCATGGCCAGGGCAGAACAACCTATTGCCGAGCGCTATCGTGGGGTCGGGTTCACATTTTCTCCGGATCAAATAAAGAAACTGCTTTGTCAAGAATTATTGAGAGAAGACCGCCCGGGTGCGGTGGATGAATACTGGGCTCAACATTCCAGGGTATCGGATTTGCAGGCAATGCAGGGATTTGATATCCGATGGTTTTTGCCGGATGACGTGTTGTTGAAAGCCGATCGTATCGGGATGCATCATAATCTCGAAGTTAGGGTGCCATTCTGCGATCATGAAGTAGTGTCTTTGGCACTGAGTATTCCACTCTCATTGCGGCGTGACGCGTTTCATGACAAAAAAGTATTGCGGGAAGTCGCCCGACGCCATTTGCCGTCTCCAGTAGTGAAGCGGCCAAAACAAGGTTTTCCCACACCTCTGACGGCGCTCTTGGGTGGGAAATTGTCGGAAATAGCGTGGGATACCCTCATAAGCCCTCAGGCGATAAATCGCGGATGGTTTTATCCGTCACAGGTAGAGAAATTGTTGAATACCATGGGACCTGAAAATCCCAATGGATCCCGACAAGTCTATGCGTTGCTGATGCTGGAGTTATGGATGGAAGAACTTGTCGAGGGTGTTCGCCCGGGATCTTCTGCACGAGAACGGTATTATACAGCCCCGGTGTCACCGGTCTGAGGTTCTTTTAGCGCACGTTGCCAGTGAAACGGGAGACTGGACGCAATCCCCGACGACAACCCAAAGGCAGCGCGTGCTTGTCTTATGATCAAGCGCACCTTTTCCTCCGCGGCATGCAATTGGTAAATGTGGTAATCGCAGTATTCAGGGTCTGACTGAAGAAATGCAGCCTCGGCGTTTTCCCATTCACGGATGGCTTGACGAAGCGCTTCTTTAAATTCCATGGCTCTTTCCCTCCCCTATAACGTATGCGACGCTTCTGCCCGTGAGACTTACAATTTCATCACAAAAGCAGTAGTCTTTAAGGGAGAAAAGAGGCGAACACATACGATGAATACGGTAGAAACCATACGATTTGCACAAAATCAGTTGTTGGCGCGTCTAGATACCACTGGACCGGGAACATCGTCTAGTGTGAACCAGGCATTCATCAAGGATTTGATTCAGGAGTTCGCTAAGGAAGAAAACGAAGTGTACCCAATGGCCCAATCCACGGGATGGACCGGAGGGGCGGCAGTTTTGGAGCTGAAATACCAGCATCAAACTTTGCGTCAGCAGTTTGACCGCGCCTGTCACGATCCTGCCGAGTGGAAAACATTTTGCCAGCACTTGCGAGAGCATTTCTCCGTGGAGGATCTCACTGTATTGTCTTTGTTGGAGCGCTAAAAGTGTTGTGAAATTAAGTTAATAATGGGACGCAACATCGTCACAACCCGGTAGAGTGTTGGCGAGGCTTAGAGGATCGATGAAAAACGCCGTAGGGATCATGGTGAAAATAATAGAGTTTAGCAACCCGCACTTCCCAGTGAATTAATGGCATAAACCAAGCCATTAAAATGACAGCCGTGATGCTGCCTAGAGTAGGGCCAACCCAATAAACCCACCACCCGGACCAAAGATGGGATGCCAACTCCGGACCTAAACTCCGAGCCGGATTGGTGCTGGTTCCTGACAAGGGCGCTTCCAAATAGACCATCACCGCGTACAGCGGCGCAAACAATCCCGGAGTGAATCGGCGAAGTTTAGGGTGGCCTAAAAACAGAAACAGTCCGACAACGAGACAAAAACTGGCAGCTGTTTCGCCAATGACCGCGACCATATTGCCCGAAGGACCAGGAATAGTTGCGGCAAAGTGGGTGGTGCGAGCCCAAAATCCCCAAAAGCTTAGCGCATAGGCCCCAACAATGCCACCAGCGCATTGGCCTAGTACATAAAGCACAGCGAGCTTGTTTGAAATTTTCCGTTGCATCCAAAATGCCAAGGTGACAATAGGATTTATGTGGGCACCGCTTTCTTTGCCGACTCGCGATAACGCTATTAAACCCCCAGTGGTTCCGAACAAAAATCCGGTGATGGCCCGGCGCAGGCCCGCGCTTGCAATAGCGTGCACGATGGGACTGCTGGGGGCGAAATCCACGACCACAAAAGAACAGCCCACGCCAATTAGTAAAGCGGTGCCAATAAACTCCGAGAGCATTAGTTTCAGCCAATATGCCGTGAGAATCCCTCCCCTTCAATAGTCAATTTTCACAAAAAATGCTTGTATGGTAAATG
>JAKAAL010000468.1 GCA_021802375.1 Bacillota bacterium
TTGAATCAAGAGACGCGTCAAGACTTAACGGCCCATGCTGAGCGGTTGAATCAAGAGACGCGTCAAGACTTAATGGCCCATGCTGAGCGGTTGAATCAAGAGACGCGTCAAGACTTAACGGCCCATGCTGAGCGGTTGAATCAAGAGACGCGTCAAGACTTAATGGCCCATGCTGAGCGGTTGAATCAAGAGACGCGTCAAGACTTAATGGCCCATGCTGAGCGGTTGAATCAGGAAACCCGCGTCCTGATTGAAGATGTCCGGCACGACCTGCAAGGGGTGGCAGACGGGGTGCTCACCGTGAATCAAAAGTTAGACCGGTATATCGCCGAGACCGACCTGCGCATTACCCGTCTTGAACGGCAGGTCCCCTGAGCGATGCCCAACCGACCGAAAGAACCCCATAGCAAGTTCTACAAGCGCCAGACAAAGCATGGCGAACGTTGGCAAGGCATCGTGATTTATTATGACGTCGACACCGGTCAACGGCGACAGACCGCAGAGACGTTCGCCACCAATCGTGAAGCAGAGGGGTGGGCTCGTCAGACCGAAATGATTAGCGTAACGAGGGATGGGTGAACCCGGTGACCTCTACATCATAAGGTTTTCGGTACAGCCAGTCCCAAAAACAGCATTCCATGATCGACGCCACCCTTTGCGAGACTGGGAAATTGGGGTGAACTCAAGTGCCGTCCGCCGGGCGGCCGTTTTTTGATTGCGGACTAAGTCAACGGATCCGATCCACTAATCAACGGACCTATTAAACACCATTGGGAGAGGGGTTTTAAGATGAGCAAAAGAGGCAATGATTCGGAGGCCCAACCGGTCGCCGTGACATCCCAGCCTATCTGACGATTGTCGAAGCCGCCTATTTAGGCATCCACCGCCACACGTTCGAGCGGACATATCCATCTGCAAGTGAAGGTGGCACGAATGGGCCGATCTGTGCGCATCGCACGGTCTGAACTGGACCGATGGGCCGCCAAAAACGCCCAAGCCATGGGGCCGGTCACACGGGGATAGCAAGCGGACAGGGGTTAAAAGTCATCCTGGTCCATTAGTGACCATACATAATGGATCACAGCGCACGATAATGGCGCTCAGATGCCCCTAATTTACCAGATATTGACATGCGGAACATGGGTTATGATACACCCATCAGCTCTTTAATGCATATACGCCCCCGTAAGTGCCACAACGGGAGCCATGTCTCCATGCTCACATTGCTACAATCCGTCGAAGTTTTGATGACACCCAGTCCACGGCCATTCGGCGATGCGTCTGAGCCCATGCTGAAACGAAAAATCCATGGATCATCCCGTTAACGCACAGAGTCTCTACCGCAATTCCATCCCGGCGAAGACGGGCGGCCAATTCTTCTCCCTCGTCGTGAAGAGGATCGTACTCTGCCGTAATAATTAAGCTAGGGGGGAGCCCTGTAAACCGACTTCGTGTCAACGGCACTGCATAAGGATTACCTGCATCATTGGGATGTGCTAGGTACTGCAACCAGAACCACTGCATGTCTTTTCGTGTCAACCCATGGCCCTCTCCGTATGCTTGGTATGATGCCGTATCAAAATTGGGTTGACAAACCGGATACGCGAGAATCATGGCTTTTAGTCGAGGTCCTTGCCGATCGCTTGTCATGAGAGCGGTCCCGATTGCCAAGTTTCCGCCCGAACTGTCTCCCGCCACTACCAAACGGGTGGCGTCACCACCAAAAGCGTGGACATGCTGCGTTATCCACTCCAAGACACGATAGGCTTCGTTTACGGCAATAGGGAATCGATACTCTGGAGATAAATGGTAGTCGACTGAAATTACAATGGATGTCGTTGCGTTGCACAACATACGACACACGGAATCGACTTGGTCCAGATCACCCAACACCCATCCACCGCCATGAAGATATACGATTACAGGAAATGGCGACGCACCGCCTGGGATATAAATGCGGAGAGGAATGCGCCCCACAGGGCCGGAAATCAATAAGTCCGTCGTTCGAGATACCGGCTCCGGCGTGTCTGTCCATGCGACGTTTCTTGCCGCACGCTGGGTTCTGGCTGTGTCTATTCCTAATTGAGACCAAGGAGGTTCCTGGGCTACAACCGATAAATATCGGAGCGCGTCAGGATGTACGGGCACCATGTTCGCCTCCCACCGAAATTTTGAACACTCCAAACCACCTAGGGCATAACCCGTTTACATAAATCATGAGCCCTTCATCCGCTCCTATACTGGGTGTGGCATCGATCACATCTGCATCGGTCGCCAGTGCCACATTCTTGGCACCAGTACACTTTGTCACCACTACGACTAACAGGACTGCCTTTAGTAACCCCAGATTTCCTTGGCACCCGTTGCGTCATGAAGCAGTCCCCAAGAATCGGGTCCGTCTATCACCCGGCTTCCATGTCATATCGTTGCGGTAACACCCGCAGAGAACAGAGCCGTCGAATACGTCACTAATCTTCTCGTGGGTCACTCCCCTTTGGGTTTTTGTGTAATCAATGGCGGCCGAGGGCATCCTTCGCTCTCCATTTAGGTGACCTCGGATGAGATGGGTTCTGGTGTTCCGACTTTCAAGGGCTTCGTGACGGATTGTCGGCTGGTTATGCCCCAATAATATGCGATCAGACTACCGACAACGACAATTAAGACATCCCATGGGCCGTGAATCCAGTGCTTACCCCCGAAAGATCCCATAAAAGAGATGATCAGTTCGAACACCACCCAAGACATGAGCCAGAGAGCAGAACCTATATCACGCTTTACCGAAAACTCTCCTTTACTTGCATAATAGACGTAAAGGAGAAGCCCGACGCCTACCGGAATCATCACTTGTCCAGTAAGCGGCCAGCCGTTGAAATACATGATGAGAGACCCCACGACAAAGGCAATCGGCGCGACAACTCGGAGAGATCTCACTTGATAGGGTCGATGCATAGTAGGGCACTCTTCCCTCAAGACCACCGCAGACACTGGGGCAACGGTATACGTAAACAACGTCAGGGAAGCAATGATATCCGCCAGCGTCTGCCAGCTATGAATCGGCAATAAAAAGACTACGCCAATGATGAAACTGGTCACCAAAGCCAGTGAGGGAACATGGAACCGCACACTAATCCGACCCATCCATTCAGGGAAATACCCGTTTTTCTGCATCGCATACGCAACCCGCGGTCCGGAGGCGGCAAATGCTAAACCAGCTCCCGATGGGGAAATGACCGCATCAATTAGAATAATGATCGCAAGCCACTGTAGACCACCAACGTGCGCTAAAGACGCCAGCGGGGACTTCAGCAATAGGCGTGCCCACCCATGCGTGAGCATACCTGCGGGGACAGCTCCGAGAAATGCAACTTGCAGGAGAATATACAGAACACTGACGGTGGCCAACACAGCAAATAACACGCGGGGTATTGACCGACCTGGGTTCTTTACTTCCCCGGCAAGGTCCACGACTTGGCGAAAACCCAGAAAGGCAAAAATAACGCCGGCTGACGCAAGAGCGGTAAAGGGCCCTTTAACACCCGACGGAAACCATCCTCCTCCCTGTGAGGATGAGAAGTTTCCGCTGTGAAAGTCGACCAATAAAAACACCACAATAGCCAGAATTGGGGTCACGAGTTTCGCTATAGTGAGCACGGAGTTGACCCATCCGTAAAAGCTTACGCCGAACCCGTTAATGACATAGAATACTCCTAACAGAACTATTCCTACTATGGTTCCCAAGGGAGTGAGACCGGAAGGCCCCGCGAGCGAGTGGATGTAGTAACTGGCATAGTTGGTGGCGGCGCTAGCTTCTATAGCTGCAGTGGCCGCATACGTTAGATAGTTTGCCCAGGCGACCACGAAACTTGCCAGACTACCATGGCTGTAGTGTGGAAACCGCACCACCCCACCCGCTTCCGGCATAGACGCCGAGAGTTCCGCATATACGAGGCCAATAAGAAAGATCGCGATCGCTCCCATCACCCAGGCCAATATGGACGAGGGACCCGCCATTTGAGCCGCATACATGGAACCAAAAAGCCATCCCGATCCGATAATGCCGCCAATACCGACTAAATAGAGTTGCCACGATTCCATGGCGCGGACCAACTGAACATGATTCTTCGCGGGCTTCTGATTCATCTTTTGACCCCTTTCTGTTTATCCCGATTCTCGGTTTATAAATTCGTCGGTCAATACAACGACAGTATCTTTGGAATTCAAGGTGCCGATACCATCCGTGTATGCGCTCATACAGGTAACATTCGATAGGTGTGGTTACATTGCTGGTTCATGCGCGAACGACGGTGGACCGTGTCGTCAATAAAGTCGTTCTCGTTATGAGCAATGTTTGAAAAAGTTGATTCCTCATAGATTAAAAATGGTGGCACACAAGGCAATGGCGATTAATGGGAATAAGGCAAGGCAGCGGTCTGTCAAGAGTCCAATTTTAACCGTACTATCACATGCCTTTGACTGCAAAATGTTGCAATTAATGCGTTCTAGCGATTATTAATGTAATAAACAGATATGCAATTTGTCAACGATTATTTGCTATTGTTGCAAAAAGTAATATAATAATTGTAAATTACGCAATGCGGACCGACATCATTGGCAATGACGCACGCATCTCGTGAGAGCAGGTTGCCTTGGAGATGTTTGTTGCACACCACACCATTTGATGGATACGATAAGGCGTGTCGAAAGGAGCCGAGTGTATGGACGACAGTACGATTCGCTTGCGTGTCGCCGCGAAACTTCAAGAACAACGCAAAAAGAAAGGCTATACGCTAGCCGATGTC
>JAKAAL010000469.1 GCA_021802375.1 Bacillota bacterium
TCCACGATATAAGTCATCCTTTCTGTCATTTACCCATTGCTCAATTTGGAGATTCGTGATTTTTATACGTTCTTTATGGACTTTCTTTAATATAGCTAAGATTTTTTCTTCGTCGTTCCAATTCCACAACAATAGGACCCAGCTTTTTATGTGATAGAACTGTTGATCTGGATTCAAGGCTAAACTTTTGGTTAGATAGTCGAGAGTGTTTTGATAGTGCCCCTGCAAGGCATATAGCTGAGCTAATTGAAGGTACACTGTGGCTCTATCGGGTAGATCGTTAGACAAAAGAGCTCGCTGTCCCCACTTGATGCATTCAGCCCTGAAGTCATCGTTATAGGAAGGGGTAGGGCTTGTATAGTATTCCACAAGTAGTGAGGGATTTATTATGCCATTACGAACATTGCCGTCTTGCCGACGCTTAGACAGGTCAAAGCTATCAATTTGATCCCATGCCCATTCCTCAGTAGAATCCCAATATCGTTTAAACATAGTATAGCTGGCAACAGATAACTTCATGCCGGACAACTGGTACGCTTGTTCCATCAGTTCGCCTGCGCGGTCGATATTTTGCTCATTAAGCGCCGCCCAATATTTCTCTAAGGCATAAGCATACTGGTCCCACCGCTCATCAAGTTCTTTGCTTCGCAGAGCATTTTCGTTTTTTGCCGCCATAGCAACGCGTTCGTCAATAGATGCTAACGTAAATAGGCTGATTAGTGCTGTGATGACGCCACCAAAGACGGCTATGGTGCCTAAAAACGTGCCCAACGTTGCAAGGCCGTCAATTCCACGAGATAACGGAAGCTTTATCCACCAACTGAAACCGACGACAAAAAAGGATGATATTAAGGAAATGCTTACAATTTCTCCGATTTTCAGTGTTCTGATGATACCATTTTCATTTGTAGTCCGGTTGATTTTCATGCGTTCTTCTCAGGTTCTGAGGCGCCCACCGCCGCTGGCAACCCCTCCACAATCCGTACCGTCTCCATGCTCACCCGCACGACCCGTTTCACCAAATCCACGATGTACCGGGGGTCATCGGACCACGCGTTGGGGTCGTTGAGAATCCCGCTATCCTTATCGGCCTTCACCTGATAGCGTTCCATTATCCACTCCAGAGCCGACTTCCCATTAACCACGTAGTCGTAAGCTTCCAGCGGAATGTCCCGTAGGGTGATAATCGCATTGTAGATGATGGTGGTCTTATCGAGGGACCCATCCGGGTTCTTCCCGAACTTCATCTTCTCGACCCGATAAAGTTGGCTTGTGTCTCCAGACGCACCTTGGGTCAATTCTTTAAGTGGCCATGGTTCCACGGCTTCATAGTCCAAATGCCAATGGGCCAAGTCCCGACCAGCCTCGGAGAAACCCCAGAAGTCCTCCTGAGCCTCCACAAAGGGAATTCGGGGTAACATCTTCTTCAGATCCGCCGCAAAGTGGGCTCGATAGTCGGGCGCGTGCAACAGGCCGTAGACGTAGTAGAAAATGTCCTCTTTCATCAAGGTTGGACCATAGCGGACCCGACATTCTTGGAGAGCCCAGTCGGTGATGGCATCTCTTTTTACAAACCCGCCATCAACTCCACCAAAGAAGTCATCTTGAATCGTTTCGACCTTCTCATAAACATAAAGGGGGAAGCACTGACCGTTAGAGAACGTTTGGACATCGGGAAGTTGATCGGATATTAAGCAGGAAAAATCTGTATTCACACCGATGCCTGTAAGCACGATGCTTAGATTTTCGTGATGCACGGTGGGGAAAAATCGTTCCTTGTAACGATGGTTAAATAGACGGTCATAATACACGTGCTGTTTGCAAAATGGACGGTAGAGGCCTATCCCGATATTTTTGTCGTCAAATTCGCCTATCCGACCCCGTGTCAGGTCAGCAATCAGGCTACTTGTCCATTTGATAAGCCGCGGATTAGTGTCGATGAGTTGACTCGCAACTTTTTCAGCTGCCTTGCCGGCGGAGCGGATTACGTCTCCGTGTTGTGCCACTTGGTCGTTGTAGACGTCTAGGGTGTGTCGGACATTGTGTTCGAGCGTGTGGTGATCGAAATTGTAAACCCATGCGTCGCGATTGGTTTGGACTCCATTCGAATAAAAGTTAAATATCGCTCCTGCAGATGCCTCCCGTTCGCCCAGTACGATTAATTTGGAGAACGTGTCACTTCGCTGATTCAGCCAATCATGATGTTCATTGGGCCGAATGGTGCCCCATTCCAATCCCCGAATGCTTTCGGCCTGAGCGACTCGGGAGAGCTTGTCTTCCCGGGATAAATAGTCACCGATGTCGTGAAAATGTAGGGATACCGGTCGGTTTCGTTTGGTCGGATTCTTGACCAGGATACTGATGGCGATTGGGGCTCGACTTCCCCCTCCGAAGATGTTACCAGCCTCTTGCCTTCGTAGGTCCCCCTGTGTCCTCGCATTTCCCCTCAAATGAAACACATAGAGGTCCGTAAACTCATCGGCCAAGATTTTGCGGAATCCGTCCATGGTATTACCGTCGATCCAGCCCGCATTCGTCACAAACCCAATAACCCCTTGCGGACCAATCTTATCACTGGCCCACCGAAAGGCTCGAATATAGGAGTCATAGAGGCTATTTTTGTTGACCGCTGTGGAGTGCGCGGCGTAGGTCTCCCGAATCCGGTCATCCAAGACGGGATATTTGATGTTCTGGTTATTGTCGTTCGCGTTATCCTGCCCGACCGAATACGGCGGATTGCCCACAATCACGCGGATCTCGGTCTGATTTTGCAACGCCAATCGCGCGTTGTTCTCGGGAAAGAATTCTGCCCCCATGAAGTCCTTCCGACTCTTCCCTTGCTGGAAGGTGTCCGTCAGCACAATGCCCGGAAACGGCGTGTACGCCAGCCCCGACAGCCGGTGATAGGTTTCTTCAATGTTGATAACTGCGATGTAGTACGCCAGCAGCACCAGTTCGTTGGCATGCAGCTCACCGAGGTATTTGCGTTCGAGATCTTCGGGCTGAATGAGTCCGGATTGCAACAGGCGAACCAGGAAGGTGCCGGTCCCCGTAAAGGGATCGAGGATATGCACCGACTCGGCACTCAGACGGGTATCGAACTCTTGGACCAGCACGGCATTGACGCTATGCAAGATAAAATCGACAATCTCGACGGGTGTATAGACAATGCCCAACCGGTCCGCCGTCTTCTTCAAGGCCACCCGAAAGAACTTATCATAAATCTTGAGAATCAATTTCTGCTTGCCTTCGGCGGTCTCAATGCCGCCAGCCTGCCGTTGCACTTCTTTCTGGATTTCTTGCAACAGCTTGTCTTCGACTTTCTCCACGGAGGCTTTGTCTTTCCCTAAGGCATGCGACTCAAAAACCGCTAAGACGTCTTCCATTGCATGGGAAACGGGGTTATTCTGGCTAAACGCATAGCCTTCAAATAGGGCATCAAAGATGGGCTGGGTGACCATATGCTGCGCCAGCATTTCCAACGCGTCGTCTGCACTCACCTGGTCGTTCAGGTTGGCGTGTAAGCCTGCTAAAAAGCCGTCAAACGCCTGCCGCGCTGCACGCGACCTGGCGTCGGTTCCCTGGAGAATGGCGCGCATATGGCCTTGATAGGTGACCGTAATCCCGGCCACCTTGCGGGCCCACTCCTCCCAATATTCCCGATCACCGACTTTGTTGACAATTTTCGCATAGAACAGCTTTTCCCACCGCTCCGCCGGAAACAGAGGAAGTTGGTCTAAGGTTTTTGCGCCGGGTTTCCCGACCACCCGGATCTTGCGACTGCGCTGGTTGAATTCCAAGTGATTAATTTCATCATTAAAGTGGTCATCATGGGCGCGGAGCGCATTCAAGACCTGCCACACCACCCGGTAGGCTTTCGTCTCATCCAGCGTCACTTCCGGGTCGGCCCCCGCTGGAATGACCACAGGGAGCACAATATAGCCATATTTCTTCCCCGGGGCCTTGCGCATCACCCGGCCCACGGCTTGGACCACATCGATTTGCGAATCCCGCGGCTGCATAAAGACCACCGCATCCAGCGACGGCACATCCACCCCTTCGGTCAGACATCGGGCATTCGTCAAAATCCGGCAGTGATGGGGGTCCGTGTCGGCTTGCAGCCAGGTGAGCGCGGCTTGACGGTTTGCGACGTTCATGGTCCCATCGACATGTTGGGCTGCACAGAGCACCGGGTTAATCCGTTCGGCGGCTTTGAGTTGTGTCGCATTAAAGAGATTCCGGATTTGCACGGAATCCTTGATGGCATTGGTAAAGGCGACCACTTTTTGCATCGGGGCCGGATCACTCGGATCGTCATCGTCCTTGGGAAACCGCTTGGCAAACGTGTTCCAACAGCCAATGATTTTCGCCTCATCGGTCAGCTTCGCGTCCAGATCTTGGGCGTCATGAATGGCCTCGCCAAAAAGACGGAGCGCCTCGTCCTCATCGACCGTCATGATAATCACTTTATAATCGGAAAGGATATCTTCCGCGACCGCTTGCGAAAAAGTCAACCGATGAAACTCCGGTCCAAAGACCGCCACATCATCCATGGAATATAACACGACCGCGTGCTCTGCGGCTGTCCGCTTGCTCTCTTCGGCATAAATCCGGGGCGTGGCCGTCATGTAGAGCCGTTTCTGGGCCTGCACAAAGCGGTTGTCATGCGATTTCGCCCCTTTTTTTTGTACACTCGCGATCTCTTTTGAGCTTATGCTCATTCTCGCATCGTTTTTCAGCCCTGTGGGCTGGGACTGAGGGACA
>JAKAAL010000470.1 GCA_021802375.1 Bacillota bacterium
CTTCCGGATATCGACGGAGCCGAAATAATCACGCGCTTAGCGCCGCCTCCTTCAATATGCGCCCGTGCTTTGGTGGCGTCCGTAAAAAGTCCGGTCGACTCGACTACAATGTCGACTCCAAACTCCCGCCACGAAATCTTCCCGGGATCCCGTTCGGCCACAATCCGCACGGTCTTTCCATCCACCACCAAGTCGTTGCCGTCCACATCCACCCGATGGTCCCACACCCCATAGTTGGAATCGTACTGGAGGAGGTGTCGGTTGGTTTTCGCATCCATCAAATCATTGATAGCCACGATCTCGAAATCCTTTTGCTGCTGCGCAATCCGGAAAAATCTGCGACCAATGCTGCCAAACCCATTAATCCCGACCTTTACCACCGTATGGCCCCCTCATCGTGATTGTACGAGATATAACGCTCTTCCCCATTCTACCGGAAGATTTCCGACCAGGACAACTACGCCCTTAGTCGTTGAGGTCTTTACGTTCTCCGGTCACCATATAGATCACCCATTCACCAAGGTTCGTCGCGTGATCCGCTACCCGCTCGATATAATTGGCCACAAACAAAAGATGCGTCGCTTGAGGCACGGTTTCGGGCCGTTCTCGCATCAAATTTTGCAGGTCGTCGAAAATTCTGGCATAGAGATGGTCGACATCATCATCGAGCCGAATCATGGTCAGGGCTTCATCGAGGCTCCGGTGAATATAAGCATTGAGAGCCAGCCGGACCATCGAGCTCGAGAGTCGTGCCATTTCAGGAATGTCAATGAGAGGCTTGACCAAGGACTCCTGACCGAGTCGCAACGTGACTTGGGCAATGTCCACCGCATGATCCGCCATCCGCTCCAGATCCGTAATAATCTTAAGAATCGTGGAGACAATGCGCAAGTCGCCGGCCAATGGCTGCTGCAGCGCTAAGAGAGTCAAACAGCGGCGCTCAATGTCCATTTCCATGGTGTCGACCCGATCATCATCGGCAACCACGTGCTCTGCCAATTCGAGGTCCTGCCCGGTCAGGGAGCGCACCGCACGGCGAATTTGCTCCTCGACTAAGGCGCCCATACGAATCAGTTCCTGATCTAGTTGTTCTAACTCGCTGCGAAATGATTGTCGTAACACCGGCGGCCTCCTACTCGTATCTCCCGGTTAAGAACTCTTCGGTCTCGCTCGATTTGGGTGCGGTAAACATGTCACGTGTGGGCGCCACTTCGACCAAGCGGCCTTGGCGAAAGAATGCCGTCAGGTCAGAGACTCGCGCTGCCTGTTGTAAATTATGGGTCACCATGACGACGGTGTACGCGCCGCGCAAAGCCAAAATGAGTTCTTCTATTTTAGCTGTCGAGAGCGGGTCTAAGGCCGCCGTGGGTTCATCGAGCAGCAAAACGCTGGGGGATACCGCTAAAGCCCGGGCGATACATAAGCGCTGTTGCTGACCGCCCGATAACGACGCCGCAGGCCGCCTTAATTTACCCCGCACCTCATCCCATAAGGCCGCCTGTTTGAGACTCGATTCGATAATGGCGCGCAACCGACTGGATGACCGAATCCCTTGCAATCGGGGGCCATAGGCCACGTTGTCAAAAACACTAAACGGGAAGGCGCTCGGCTGTTGAAACACCATGCCTACGGACCGGCGCAAATCCACTAAATCGGTGGTGGGGTCTAAGACGCGGATACTGCCAATCTGGACCTCTCCCTCGCAGAGAGCGTCCGGGGCTCGGTCAATAAGACGATTAAGCACCCGCAACAGCGTCGATTTGCCACAGCCCGAGGGGCCGATCAGAGCCAACACCTGCCCTCCCGGAAGGTCTAAGCTTACGTCCGATAGCGCCACCTGTTCCCCATAACGAACCGAAAGGTGGCGCACCACTAGGTCGGGGGCTTCTTTAGTCATGCGTGTCGTCCCCACTCCTCTCCACCTTTTCCATAAATAGTGTACACCCCCGGGCTCAATCCGGGTTCAAGCGCTTTTACGCGAATAGTCCCGGGGTTTTAGCCAGTGCGCGATTTTCTGTGTCAAGTAGAGTACCAACGCCACCAAAACCAGCAGTACCACACCCGTGGCAGCCGCCTCGGCGTTGGCCATGGGCGCCAGAGACTCCGTACGCAAATACCAGAGATGAACCGCCAACGTCTCACCGGGCATCGACCAGCTCCAGTGCACCCCCACGTTCAAACCGGCGGTGAAGATCAGCGCTGCCGATTCACCCAAAAGTCGGGCGGTACTCACGCCCAGGCCCGCTACCAGGGCAGGCAGCGCGGAGGGAAACACGATGTGCCGTAAGGTCTGAGACCGCGTGGCACCCAAGGCCAGCGATCCTTCGCGACTGGCGTCAGGTACCCCGGCTAGGGCCTCAACGGCAATATTCACCACAAAAGGCCAATTCATCACCACCAGCGCCACGATTCCGGAACGGATCGATAGGGGCCAGCCAAGACCCGCCACCACCCATTGGTAGACTAAAAGCCCAATCACGATGGTCGGTAGGCTCATCCAGGTGAACCGCACGCGATCAAAGATTTTTATGAAGCCACGCGATGCCCCGTATTCGACCCGAAACACGGCGCCAGCGATGCCAAGCGGCAAGCTTATCACAGAGGCCACCCCAACCATGATGAGGGTATTTAAGAGTTCGGGGCCAATCCCGCCGCGGCCCATTTCCGAGGGCGGACTCCACAAAAAATGCCAGGACCAGAGACCCAGGCTTTTCCAGACCAGGTCGCCAATAATCACTAGAAATAAGATCAGCACAAAAACAGTCCCGACAAACGCCAGCCGGTGCCACCCCGTCCCCCTCATGGCACCATCCTCCGGGTGCGTTCCACCAAGACCACCAAGCCATACATGGCGCCCAGTAGTAAAAGCGCCATGAAGTCCAGGACGTGATGACCAGGCACCCCCGGTGGCATAAGACTCATGTCGGTCAAGAGTTGCGTGGTGAGCGTGGCACCGGGACCTAAAACGCCGTGAGGCAGGAGGACCCGTCCGCCGATCACCATCTGTACCGCCATGGTTTCCCCTAAGGCTCGGGCGACGGCCAGGACTGAGGCCTCCACCAGCGCGGCCCGAGACACGGAAAGAATTAAACGGCCAAGGGTTTGATCGGGCGTTGCGCCTAATGCCAGCGAGCCCTCCACCCACGGCACCGGCACCCGCGCCAATGCGTTAAGGCTAAGCAGGCTGAGTGTGGGCAGGATCATCACCGCCAGGACCAAACCACCCGCCAATAGACTAAATCCCGGGCGCCCCGTGATTGCGCGAATAGCTGGGACGATGAGACCGAGTCCCCACCAACCGATTACCACCGAGGGGATGGCCACCAGACCTGACAGCACCTGGCGAACCGTTTGGATCCGGCTTTTAGGCATCTCGCGGACCACCACCGCCACCGATAGGGCCAGGGGCAATGCCACGACTAGCGCCATCACGGTCACCACCAGGGATCCCGCGATGAACGGCAAAAGACCAAATCGACCCGCGCTCGGGTCATATAGCATCCCTAAGAGGCTCGCATTAAGGCCATGACTCCGTACAAACTGCACGGTTCCAGAGACTAAAACGGCCATCATGGATAAACCCAATAGCACTAGCAACACCGCACTGGCCCATACTATTCGGTAGATAAGAGGGTCACCCAGACGATTACCCGCGCCCGGTTTCAACGGCCGACCCCATCATAGATCCCAAAGTCTGCCCGAGCCGAAGATCGGCTTAAGCCGCGAGCCAGATCGTGAACCACAGGAGACGCCCCTTTTCGAACGTAAAATGTGGGCTCCGTAAAATAGGGCCACACGGCGAGATGTTTGGCATCAAAACGCTGCTGATCAATCGCGAGCATCGTCACCCCTCCCATACCAGGCCGCCATTCCACATAGCCCATGGCCCCCGGTGTCTCCCGCACCGTTTTTAACACGGCCCCATTAGATAACTGAATAATAGCATCCGGTGTGAGGCCCGGGCGCGGTAATATGCGGTCAATCATGGCCCGTGCCCCCGAGCTCCGTGGTCGGGATACGATGATCACCGGGGCGTCTTTGCCGTTTAACCGCCGCCAATTAGGAATCCGCCCCTGCAATAGCGAATACAACTCGGCGCGTGAGATCCGCGACACTCCGTTGGCCGGATTCACAATGAACACCACGGCCAGTCGTCCCGCGGCATACGCATCGAGTTGCTCGCGAAGTCCTAACGGGGGCTTCAGATCCGCCATCCCGATATCGGCCTGGCCTGCACTCACCGTAAGGATCCCGGCCCAAGACCCTCCCGCCGTCACCGACACCGTGACCCCGGGATGCCGACGCTCCCACTCTGGCAAAAATCGTTTGGTCAGCGGCACGAGGGACGTGGCTCCGCTAATCGATAGATGCTGGGTGGTCATCCGCGTCGCCTGCGGGGACCCCATGCCGGTTAGTAGGATAAATCCCCCTAACATACTGAGCCTCGCTAGCCATTTCATCATAATTAAAGGGTTTCCCGGCCTGAATCCCCTAATCCTCAAATCGGGGAAGCCACACCGTAAAACATGAGCCTTGTCCCATCTGGCTATTTACTTCTATGCGGCCTTGATGGAGTTCCATGATATGTTTTACGATAGCCAACCCTAGACCCGTACCGCCGGACGCACGGGAGCGGGCGCGATCTACCCGGTAAAATCGCTCGAAGACCCGCGACAAGTCGGCGGCGGGAATCCCGATCCCCGTGTCCTGGACCGAAATGCCCACGAACTCATCCCCCGCTTTGGACGCCAAT
>JAKAAL010000471.1 GCA_021802375.1 Bacillota bacterium
TAAAGCTCATAGATTTAAGCGGAAGCGACAATCGACCAGATTTGACAGAATGCTTACGGGGTGAGGAACTGATGTTACGGAATGTCCAAGATGATGACCAGTTGTTGATACTAATCAGGCAGTGCTGCGAGAGTTCTGCTCTCTTTATCGAAACGATCGAATGGGTCTTAGCCCCCTCGCAAGAACATGATCCTAGAGTGTTTTTGACGCCAGTCGCTACACGATATCTTCGGTGCCAGTTTAAGCGGCCGATTACATGCAGTGAGCGCGGATTGCTAAAGGTAATTTGTGCACAATACGACGCCATCAGAGACGCCCTTATGGCCCTCGATGAGTTGGCCCACGAGGTAGGGAATCCTTTGGCAGTGCTCGATGGGCAATTGCAGTTTATCTACAACGGCGACGTGTCCCAAGAGCGGTGGAATTCAGTCTTCCGCGCTTTAAGCCAAATCGGGCAACGCGTTCATCAGGCTACGGGGCATGGTGTATTCAAAAATGATTCGTTTTATGTGGGACATGTCATCCAAGAAATTCTGGAGGATCTATCCGTTGAAACGGCGAAAAAAAATGTTTTATGGGAATTGCATAACACCGAGGTCGTGTTGCTGTGGAATCGGGAGGTTCTGCAGCAAATTTTATTTAATCTAATGAAGAATGCGGTTGAGGCGGCGGAAACGAATGAGGTAATTCAGGTATCGCTGGCTGTCCAAGATAATAGGTGCGATATACGTGTCAGAAATGTGGGGCATCTTTTGACTCAAAAGCAAATCCAGTCGTTGTTTACACCGTATTACTCGTCAAAGGATGACCATGTAGGCATTGGACTGACATTGTCCAGGAAGCTTGCTGAACGCAATGGGGCTATCCTCGAGTATGACGTCGACCAGGGCTTCGTCCTCCGGATGGAGGACGTTGGGGCGTCCAATTTTGTCCAGCACAGGAGATCATAGAAGCCGCTGTGGACTTTGAGAAGCCTCCTATAACATATGCGGTGTCTTCAAAGGAGGTGCGGTCACGGGCAGCGGGGATCGGGTTGGGCAGTCCTACACGGAAGATTGCCCTAAAAACGCTAGAACGGCCTTAACGCGGGCGTGCTCTTGAGAATTTCCGCTGGAAATGTTTAGGGCAGCGTAAATGGCGGTCAACTGATTTTCGATGGATTTTTCCGAAAGAAACAGGGACTTTGCGATAGCCGCGTTGGTATAGCCTTGGGACACGAGCGTGAGTATCTCTAGTTGGCGCGTGGTCAGTTGATTGAAAGGGTGTTGTTTCTCTTGATAGGCCTTTAGCAATAGTTCAGGGTCCAATACGACGAGACGATCGCGGGCACCCTCAATAGCCCGGGTTAAGGAATGCAGGTTATGAGAGGATTTTTTCAGCAAATAGGACCAGCCACCCACTTCCGTCGCAGGAATAGTTTGTAATAGATCTGGAGAGGCGTAATTGGACAGCAGGACAATGCCCATGGACGGGTTGCATTGGCGAAGATGGAGACCTGTTTCAACACCAGTCCATCCAGGTCCAAGGTCAATGTCCAAAAGAGCGACGTCCGGCTTGGCTCGTTCGACGTCGTCGAGAGCCTTTTTGCCATTTTCATAGGTTCCCACAATGGAGATGTTGGACACCCGCGCAAGCGTGTTGGTAAGCAGATCTCGTAAAAGATTTTCATCTTCAACAATAATGAGTCGAATGGAATTTTCGGACATCGCTATGCCTCCGATTTAAAGTTGCCGGTATCCAACGCATATTCGCCACGATCTGATTCATTCCCTTTATGGTGGAGGCATAGCGTGTGCGGTGGAAGTCACCTCTGTAGCATGATGGTGGGCCTCTCGGGTGACGTTGCCCGCGAAATACACTCAATCAACTCGCGTCGGTTTTTAGTATGTGTCTTGCGGTATATGTTTTTTAAATGAGTCTTTAGGGTATTGATTGACACATACAGCTCACGGAGAATCTCTTGATTGTTGTGTCCTTGCATTAAGAGTTCCACAATACGGCGCTCTTGCGGAGTGAGGGACGCTGCTTGAAGGAAGGTCTCTATCGTGGAGGGTTCCCGAGAGACGACTGTTGACCGGCCGTCGGCAATGGTAGGAAGCACTGTAACCGTCAGAATCACAGCTCCAAACGTGAGATACGATGTGTGTCCCTTGAACCACGGAAGAAGACCAGTAACCAAGCCTAGGCCAAGTGCTCCCATCGCGATGGACGCAATCCATCCTAGTTGAAAAGGTGAATGTTGATGAGCGGTGATACGGGATGCGGTCCACGAGACGATAAAGAGATTAGTGGCCACAAATAGTGCTAAGTGAGACCCGAGAAATCTTGTCACGGGGTTGCCGTTCGACAGCAAGTCGCTAAGTAGCAGTACGATTGCCACATAGGGACTGACCTTCTGGAAGAGCACTGGGCGAAGAGAAAATCCTGCAATGACGGCGGTGCTTGTCAAGAAGGCCAAGAGGGACAACACCGGCGGAGATTGGATAGGCCCATTCGCTTCGTGGCCCATCACCAATCCGACTATTAGCCACAAGGCCCAAAACGCCAGTAGTTGACGGTCCATGACCGGACCATCTTTACGAACAGAGACAGGCGCAAGTGGGCTTGCGAAAATCAAACCTGCTAATGGCAATAGAGGGAGGGCATAGATAATTCGCGTTGCCGTTGGGAGTATCATGTTGAGACCTACCAAGGCACTGGCGAAGACGGCGGTTCCCATCCACGTAAGTACAAAGGTTTGCCTTCGTCGGTCCGTCAGCGCCGCAAGGGAACCCAGCCAAATATGCAGCGCTGGAACCGCTGCGAATAGCAACATCAGCGCCCATGTTTGGGGAGATTGCGCAAGCGTTGCGGCACTGATGGCGAGAAGTACCCAACAAATTGAGATGGCAGGAACCATGTGTTTGTCCATTTTGACAACAGGTACCAAGAACCCAAGCGACGCCACCAAAAATGCGATGACCAATTCCGCGAGTATTGGTCCGGCAACAGCCATCGTTGGCGTTAGAACAAGGCAGGCAAATAACAATCCCACAAGCCATCCCATAAGCACACTGGCGTAGAGCACGAACCGCTTGGTTGATCGAATTGCCATGTGGGGTCACCCCTCAGAATGCGCATTTTGGGCTGGTTTGCCATTTCTTCTGCTAAAATTAAAGAGGCTCTGGGTCTGTTGAAAAAGGGAGAATCCCCTAGGTGATCCAGGGGGGTTATACCTGATTGATATGGAGAGACAAGGGGGCGAACGCGACGACGAAATGTATTCGTGCCATAGTGGTCGAGGACGAACCCCTATTTCGGGACCTTCTGACAACATCATTGAACGAAAGTGGTCCTGTTCGAGTGGTTGGGGCGTTTGCAAGCGGCCTACAAGCTCTCGAGCGAATAGCAGCATTGGTGCCGGATGTGGCGATTTTAGACATTAACTTGGGCGGCGGGGAAAATGGTGTTGAGGTGGGACTCAAAATGCGTCGGGTACATCCCCGAATGGGAGTTGTCCTATTATCCAATCATGATGAACCCGGTGTATTAAAGGCGATTCCCCGCAATGAGGTCTCAGGATGGTGCTACTTGCTTAAGCGATCCGTCAGCAATCTCCATACTGTCCTTCGTACCATCGAAGCTGCGGCGTCCGGATTGGTGGTCCTTGATCCCGATTTGGTCCGAGCGTATGAATCGTTGCCTACGAGCCGCATAGCAGGACTTACGGCGCGGCAACGGGAGGTGCTCGCGTTAATCGCACAGGGTTACAGCAACTTGGCGATTGCGGAAACGCTGGGCATAACTTTGAAGTCCGTCGAGAATTACATTACGCAGCTCTATCAGGCATTGGGTATTGAAGCTAACCACGATGGAATGCACGCACGGGTAAGTGCGACTCTTGCCTATCTCCAGGAAAACACCCCCCATTTTTGATCACGCGGCTTTGTGGAACATCTTTTTAGATCCTACAAATCGACAGAAAGGGTCAGTCCATGGCATCTACCCTTCGGACGGCGGGAATTTTTGTCGAAACAGCTCTGGATAGACCCAAAATTGTCGCACAATTTTGGGTCTATTAAAAAGGAAAATGAAGGAAAAAGCATAAAAAAAAGCGAAAAGTTCGGTCCGAGTATTTTTTTAATGGAAAAGGAGAAAATCATGCACATATCACAGGCCTGCCACAATCGGCTTGTACATGTTGCCGTGGATCTCGCCGGTGTCACTCGCGGCCGGTTGTGTAAATTTGATAAAAAGATGCACGTGTTATCATCGTTCGGGGCGTTTCCGCGGGAAGCCGAGGGCGAACTTCAAGTAGGCCAGAGTTGGTCTACCCTGGGAAATGCGCACATGGAGGATATCTACTTGCACGGGATCCCTTTCAACGGGACGGTCGAGTCCTTATATAAGGATTGTGGCGGTGCATCTAATTTGCGAGGGCAATCCCAGATGAACCACGGGTATGTGGCCGTGCTTCCAATACAATATAGAGAAAAAGTTTACGGTGCCCTTGAATTGTATGACGACCGACCAATCCAAGAATCCCAGCTGCAACGAGCGGTCGGGGCAGTGACTTTGGCTGAGGACATGATTCGCCTCGAGCGAGGCCGTCTACATGGTAGCGGAGCACGAGTGTCTATTGTGGCGGAAGAACGCTTTCGTCAGGAAGTTGCGGAAGAACTTCATGGTCCTGTTCAAACCAAGCTTTTTTTCATCTGGAACGACCTACGGACGATGATAGACCATAGATTGGTGCGTGATGATGCTT
>JAKAAL010000472.1 GCA_021802375.1 Bacillota bacterium
TGAAACGTTGGTCATAAGAATCTGGTAATGAAGAGAGAGCGGTGCCGGCACCGTACCACCCAGGTAACAACGTGCGGTTTTGGGTCCAAGAGAACACCCAGGGTATGGCTCGCAAATCTCCCCACTCAAACTTTTCCCGCCAGGATGGGCGCGAACCCCAGTTTAGTGCAGCCATTTCTCGGATTGGTGTCACATCTAGAAAATATTCCCAGAATTGGTGAGCATCAATGAGTGCCCGATATTGGATAAGGGCGCGGTGTGCCAATTGATTAAATAACGTCCACACTTTAGGTCCAGGATCGGATGCCGGGTAGAGCAGAGCTTCGACATGCGCTGTTGTCATCAACTCCAAACTTCGATGCGCCAGGTCGGGAAGCAAAAATTTTTGCGAAAGGACTTCTCCTTGCTGTGTCACACGAAACCGATGGAGAAGTGACGCGTACGGCTGCCCCATGATAGCGTATGAGGTGGGGCCGCCGCCACGGCCTAAGGCACCGCCCCGTCCGTGGAAAAACCCCAGTCGAATCCCCTGATGCTGGGCCCATCGGCTGAGCGAGTCTGCCGCTTGGAAAATAGCCCAAGAGGCGGTGAGCATCCCGGCGTCTTTAGTGCTGTCAGAATACCCCAACATGACCTCTAAGTAGTCATCTCGCTGATGCACATGATTGCGCCAAGCGGGGATTTGATAAGCCTCGGCCATAATTTTGGGACATCGCTCCAAATCGTTGAGAGTTTCGATGACAGGAATGATGTCCACCGATACCTCGGGAACCAAAATGCGGAGCAATAGTAGTACGCCGACCAAGTCACTAGCGCCGTGTACCATGCTGATCAGATAGTGAGAGACAGACTCAGGACCGCCGAGTTGTTGGGCTTCGGCTATGACTCGGAAAGTATCCTGCAATTCGAGACTGACCGTGCTCTCGGGATGAAAGGCTGGAGGATTGTCAAATGCCTGATTTAATATGGCAAGCTTTTCGGATTCAGTAGCACGTTCATAAGAGTCGCCGAAAATTTCGACCAACGCGTCATGATGGATGCGGCTATGCTGCCGAATATCGAGCGATGCCAAATGTGTGCCAAATGTCTTCACCTGGCGACCCAGCAGTGTCAGCAAAGGAGGTCGCCGATTGACGCGGGGGCTCCAAGCCTCTTCTAGCAGGACAATGTCATCATATAGGGTTTGTGTATCGCGGTATTGTTCTTGCCGGAGTTTCACGTTAATAAGCCCAACTACTTGGCGAAGAGGCTCTTGGGGATATCGGTCCTTAAGTTCGGCAGCAGCGTCTGGTATCCGGTTGCTTTGAGTTTCGAGCCAGGCGAAAATTCGATCCTGGTGATGAAGATATCGCGGATGGCTGGTCAGCACATGTTCGAGCCGCGAGAGACGCTCTGCATAGAGTTCGCGCGCAACCTCACGGTGGCGATTTAGGGTCCACTGGGTGACTCGGGCATCAACATAAGGGTGGCCGTCGCGATCGCCGCCAATCCATGATTCAATTCGCCAATCGACGGCAGGCATATGCTGCGGCGAGACCAAGGATTCAATTTCCGAAGTGACTTGGGGCAGCATATCAAAGAGACTTTCGCGAATATAATAGAGGCCTAATTCTACTTCATCCGCTACTGTGGGGCGTGTGGTGCGTTGGCTCGGTGTGCGCCAAATAGCCCGCAGCGCTTCCCGTATTTCCAAGTCGTTGGAAATACCCCGGGGCTGCTGCAATAATAAGCCGAGTTTCTTCATGTGTTGCAATATGGTACGGCGTGTACTTTCCGTGGGATGAGACGTGAGGACAACGCGTCCTTCCGCTGCGGTGGCAACAGGCGACGTAATAGGCTGGTCCGCCAAGCGATCGCGCAAGGCCGATACGGAGCCTCGTAATGGTTCGGACGAGGTTCGGGCGATTGTCGATAAACGATGTAAGTCTTCAGCCAAATTTTGCAGGCGCAGGCGTTCAGTGAGATAACGCGCTATGCTACTATCAATGGCGAGGTCTTTCGATTGCGAACGAATCTCGAAAGTCTCTTCTCGCAATCGTAGGCTAGAGGCTAAATTCAGCCAGTCATGGGCCTGCCCTACAATATTGAATGACTCTTCTTCTTGAACCACCAGGTCCAACAAGGGATGCAACTGAGTCCAGTATGATTTCCACAAAGGAGATAAGAAAGAGTTTGTCATAATAATAACCTCACACAGGGATTGATGTGAGTGTACCTGACCTGAGACAATGAGACAACAGGTAAATAAGGTTTCGGATGAGGAGGCAACACATGAAAATGATTTTGGCGATTGTCCAAAATGCTGATCGGGATAATCTTACAAGTGCATTGCGCAAGGAAAAAATTGGCCATACGCGGTTGAACACGACGGGAGGGTTTTTGCGCCAAGGTAATACGACTCTAGTAATTGGTGTAGAAGACACCGAAGTCGACAAAGTATTGCACCTCATCGAAACGACTTGCCAAGAACGGGAGGTATTGCATCGGCCAGGTTCAGGAGCACTACATGCCGATGCCTACGTGGAACCGGTGAAAGTACTCGTAGGCGGTGCTACCATTTTTGTATTGACTATGGACCAATTGCGAAAACTGTAAACAATTAGTGGACCAGGTCCCAGGCTGTGATCCTGGGACCCCTCTGTTAGACCTCCAGATGCAGCATCCGCAAAACTTGTTGTTGTTTTTCGGGATTAGACTCGTAAAGACCGCGCGACGCGATCGTCACGGTTTTACTGCCTGGCTTTTTGACTCCTCTCATGGTCATGCATAAATGTTCCGCTTCAATGACTACCATTACTCCCTGAGGATTTAGCGTACTGTGCAGTGCATCGGCAATGGTATTGGTCATACGTTCTTGAATTTGGGGTTGCTTGGCCACGTGGTCTACTAGTCGTGCCAATTTTGATAGACCGGTGACAGTACCATTGGCTGGAAGGTAAGCGACGTGGGCTAAGCCGTAAAATGGTAGCAAGTGATGTTCGCAGGCTGAATAAAATGTAATATCTTTCACTAGCACCAGTTCGTCATGATCTACATGGAAACGTGCTGATAGCTCCTCTGCCGGATCGCTGTGCAGTCCTGAGAATATTTCTTGATACATCCGGGCCACTCGCTGGGGCGTATCGATTAGTCCCTCGCGATCCGGATTTTCACCAATGGCTTCCAAAATCATTCGGACAGCTTGTTCAATTTTTTCATGATCCACCGCCTGCTGTACTGGTGGCGCGGAATGCGTAGCCACACGGGAGCGGTGCATACCGGCATTTTGCGACATGTGATGTCCTTCTCTCTAGTTTGAGTCATTATGGGCCGGACGCTTTGCCTATATTGCGCCACATCCGGTTCCTTCAGAGATAATAAAGTCCGTAAACAGTTGAAAACTAAGCCCTCAGGTTTACGGATCCCGTTAGCTGAGGGCCCATTTGTGTTGCCTGACTAAGGGCACAAACCTTCGCATTGAGTCAAGACGGATGTCTGCAGTGATAGTGCTCTGGTTAGACCAGAAGCTGGAAGCATCGGTGCCCCAGCCGCATGAAACATTTTTAGCGGAGACGATATGGGACGCGATGACGGATTTTCCCGATGAGCAATTGTTGATGAAATCCTTTGTTGCCATCTGAACAAAGGAAGGAGTCGCAAATGAACCATTGCGCTTTACGTTAGTGATTTGTCGGTAGACCAAAAGTGAATCGGATGGTTTGATGACCCTAAAAGATATGCCCAAAGGATTGACCCGTAACAAATTGGCCCAGTCGGAACCTGAACAGGCTTCAAAGGCTGAGCGAGCAAGCGGCCACAGTGCGCCTGCCCCTATGATTTTTAGATCATCGCGTATCGTTTTTAGGGTATCAGCGGATTCTCTGATAGATGTTCGGGATGACATCAACCCCACCTCTTTCGCGTGAATTGTACTACAACGCTGAGGAGGGGTAAATGCATCGGTCAGGCTGGAAACGGCTATTGAGGCAAGGGATAGGCGCGATCCATTAAGACGCCAGCAACGCCGTGGTCGCTAAGCATCAATACATCAATGTCTGATTCAACCGACCCGGCGACCCAGATTTCGAATCCCCGTTGCGCCAAACGGGTAATTAAGAGTCGGTTATGATTAAGCGCGATAGATTCAGGAAATTGGCTGGTGAGAACCATCCGACGCAGGCCAAATTGCGTCATCCGTTCTGACAACATCTCCGCAGCAATAGGTTTTTCATCTCGACCTATGAAAAGTTGACCATCTCGGACATATAGCCCGGCTAGCACGTGAGAGGCAGGGTAAACCGCAAGAATTTTTTGCAACGTGCTCGTGGCATGCAATGCGGTGCTGACGACAATTTCTTGAATGCCGAACGCCTTGCGATTGCGAGCGGCCATTTCGTCATGAATGCCACCCGCTAGGCGAACTGTCACAGGTTGACTTCTTAGACCCATCATCAGAGCGGGGACTGTGGAAGGACGCCCGGTGGCGGCATCCAAATCGACGATATGAATCAAATGGACACCACGTTCAGCCCAGGTAAGGGTTAGCCACAGAGGATTGGCGTGAGGATCGCGCCGTGATGTGCGGCCTAAAGCGTTCCATTGCACCACACGACCCGAAGACAAGTGGATAACCGGTATCACGGGTATCGAGGAAAAATTCGAAATCATACGCATCACCCTGTAAGTTTTTCTTAATTATGTCAGAAAAACCACCATACAATCAATATATATGTCAGGTATCAGTAAGTTTTATATATT
>JAKAAL010000473.1 GCA_021802375.1 Bacillota bacterium
AAATCACGATCTGGTCGCGCGTGGCTTCGATTTTGGTCACACTCATCCTTATCATCCTCTCACTAGGGATTGCAGGGTGTCCGCAAATTAGACCGGTTCACATTCTTCTTACCCCCAACGTTCCACGGTGTCCCCTTCACGGATTGCACCCGTCGGTGCAACAGGGGCTACAGATTGCTGGCCACCGCCGCTTTCCTGTCCGAACCCGCCCTATCCCATCACAGCGACCCGGCAAGCCCGCGAATGGCTATGCATTCCTACTTCCAGACTAAACGCACCTTCATCATCGGCGGGATCGGTTCCCCCCAGTCAATCCAATACTGGTCTTTGTCTCCATGGCGGATCGCCTTGGCAGCATTCCATCGTGATTCTGCAAAGTACTCGGCCCCTGCAACCGCCTTCGGCGCCACCACCAATAATCGCCGATGGCTCTGTTGCCAACCACTAATCAGGAGCACCGCCTGATCAGTCCTCTCGTCTTCGAGCACCATGCCTCCGACGGTGCTAAGGTGTGGGTGGTCGGCGGTTTTCAGTCGCATCGTCGTCACATGGACCGGAAGACCTTCGAGCCGAAGGAGCACCTTAACCATGGTCTCTGGGTTAATATCCACCCCTTGCACCGGCTGATTATCCGGCAAATACCAACTGTCCGGATAGCCTCCGCGTCCAGGATGCGTCAGTCGCTGTTGGTGCATGGCACTATGCAATATCCCTCGAGCAATTTCTATCCACGGCCACGATTGGTCATAGGGCGCCAGACGCAAAAGCGCGTCCGCAAAAACCATTCCATTCCATTGGACCGGCCGACCAAACCAGGACATCGTGTAAAATGTCGAACCAAAAATCGCAATGCTTGCCCATCGCATGACCGTTCTGCCCGGGGCTTCCCACACATAAAGGAAAGGAAGCCCGGTCTTCGCCCAATAGCGCGCATACCCCAGATATTCCGCATTTCCCGTCGCGTGGTAACCGGCCACATAGGCGTTGACTGCCCGTGCCGCGGCCAGAATGTCGGGCGTGTGAACTGGGCATTCCCAGACTTGAGCCGCGCGGGGTACCTGAAATCGCTGCATCCCGACCAGAGCCCTTACTCCTCCGGCGATGAGTTGGTAATCGCGCAGCAGTTGACCGATAGTCAGCAAAGTCTCTGCATGGACTGCAGTAATCCCCACGGCTTTGGTCCCTGGCGTCCCAAGGCTGCTTTGGGTTTGGGTTTGAGGGGAAAATCCCCAGTTCCCGTCGCTCGCTTGACTCGTCAACAAACCATGTGCCCGTTTGGCGGCTTCCGCCAGGGTCCTGGACCCTTCTTCGAATAGAAAAGCCGGTTCCCACCCAGGAATATGGCAGTGGTCCAACAACGTCTCGGGCGTAAGCAGCCTTTCACCTTCCTCAAGAATTTGTTCCAACTGGCGCACGCTCGCGTCGCGTCGACCCCCGGCAAGCATCTTGGCTAGAAAGGCATTAACGGGGAAGTACTGAGGAGGCCACCCTAGCACATGCCCCCATCCGTGCCGCTCTTCATTCCAAAAGGTAGAGGCATAGGCTTCTCTGGCCATTTGCCATTCGGTCCCGTAGTCGAACGGAGGCAAGCTAGCCGAAGGCAGACCATAACAAGCTATCCAATCGTCGAGGACGGACAAAATCGAGGGCTGGTCAGTTTGTGCCGTGATCACCGCGGAACATCGCAAGGGCGTGTGCGCTGGCCATCGATACACGTCCGCCAATAATTGATTTTCATGAGACCGGTAGCGCGCCCCCCCAGGAAGCGCTAAGCCCATGCGATGGTGCGGATCGGTTCCATACCAAACGTCGGGACTAGAATACTGGGCAGCATAACTGGAGTCTTCGCCGTTCCATGTCGCTTGGTTGTCCCACAAAAGTCCGACAACCAATTGGTCCATCCGAAACGCCATCAAAGGCCACGTTAGTTTTAGCGGATGCGGACTCATCCGGAAGTGTTCTTGGCCATGCACGTCTAAGGTGCTGGAGGAGACTTCGCCGGGACGCAACCACTCCAAGCCGGGAAACAATCCTTCCTCCCGAATTAACGTCGTTCCATCCACGATGAGACTGGGTCCATCCAGTAGGGCCAGATTAATTACCGTATCCGTCTCGGCTTCGTAATCCACACCAAGATAGGGCTTCGATCCGTTAATGCCGTAACGGATCGTCAGTCGCACCGAGGCGGGAGGAGGATTGGACCAGCCCACTTCGGGAATAGACGCTTCCGCGAGCAGTTGGATCTGTCCTTCGTCCGGGCCCTCCACCCATTTCGTCGGAATGAGGGGCACGGCCCTGGGATGAGACGGGGATCCGACCACCACTCGCCCCACCAAACTGCTGGAGGCCCGCCGATGCCACCCATCGTCTTCCTTCACGTAGAGAAATCCCATAGGGTATCCGTACCCCTCCTGCACGACAATCCAGCGAATCCAGGCATTTCTGATTTCCAGCGGACCACCCCACTCTGCGTCGCCGAGGCGGTTCGGAGGCTCATTAGACAGTATCGGCACTTTCTCTTCTAAGACGCTCGTTTCGCTACCGTGACTTACGTGTAGACGGAGGGTGCCCAGGCCTTGCGCTGGCGCTCTAACCCGCCATGCTCTTGGCCCCGCTGGCTGAAGGATCTCCAAGCGTTCGACCTCTAGCGTGGCGCGGAATTCCGCAAGGTTAGCGTCCGCTGTCTGACCATGTACATCGTTGATCTCGCATCGTACCGTCATTTCACGACCGGGGATACCGTACGGAGCATCCACGACCAGACGAACCGTCACCCCATTTACGATGGCCTCAATCATTTCCTACCCTCTCCTTGGACATACACTTGACTCGGATGGTCCCACGTTCACCTATTCGTGTTGGTCCCTTGAGGAACACGACCGGAGCGGTGCAAGCGCTCTTCTTGCGTAGAAGTCCCTACAGCTTGATGGCTCCCGACGTCGCTCCTCGTATGAAATAGCGCATGCCAAATGCCATCAGAATAATCAGTGGCACCGCTGAGATCACATAGGCAGCAAACTCAGGTCCTAGGTCGCTAATGGTATACGTCGATGAAAATCTCCACAGGGCATTTGCAATCGGCTCTAAGGAGGGGCTGTTAATAACCAGCGATGGCCAAATATAGTCATTGTAAGTTCCCACCATGGTCAGGACCCCAATCGTGACAATCATCGGCCAACTCATTGGAAACCCGAGATATCGGAAGTTGGCCCATTCCCCTGCTCCGTCGAGCCGCGCCGATTCAAAAATTTCCTCCGGGATCGAGGCCACATAACTGCGCACCAAGAAAATCCCTAATACCTGACTGCCAGACGCCCACGGTAGGATTAAAGCAAGCGGTGTGTTGTTCAAATGTAACAAGTCCGTGACCAAAATGTAGGACGGTATCAGGGTTAAGATGCCTGGAATCATAATTAGCGCCAGGACGCCTAGAAACAGCGTATCGCGTCCGGGAAATCGGTGACGTCCAAAGACAAAGCCCGACAAAGCCGACAAGGCCATGGTCAAGATCGTCGCCGCCAGGCAATACCCGAGACTATTAAAGATATTTCTACCCACGACATCCCACGCCGTAACGTAATTCTGCCACAGCCAAGGCTCGGGCAGGTGCCAAAACGCTACCAACACTTGGCCATAGGTTCTTACCGACAGGAAAAGCGTCAACACCAACGGAACGAAGCTAAACACCACGAAACCCAACAAGACCAGGTGAATCATCGCTTGCGATTTTGTTCTTTTTGCCCGCTTGATCGTAGGTTTTCTGACAACCTGACGCACTGCCTCGGCAGCCACTGGTACACTCACGTCCACCCCTCCTCTACTCAACGGCCGTGCTCTTGATGTATTTCATTTGAATAATGGTCATCACCATAATGATGATAAACATCGATACGGAAATGGCTGCGGAATAGCCAAGCTCATCATATTTGGTGGCTGCATAATACATCTCAAGTCCGGGTACAAAGGTCGAATTTTCGGGGCCGCCGCCGGTCATGACGAGTTGCACGCCAAAAGCCTGCAACCCTCCGATCACGGACGTTACCAACACAAATTTGAATTGTCCCGTCAACATGGGGAGGTGAATCTTACGGATGAGTCGCGCCAGATGGGCCCCATCCACGCGTGCCGCATCAATCAACTCTCCCGGAATCGCCAGTAATCCGGCGTAGAAAACCAAAACAGCGATAATATTGGTCCAAGGAAATCCCATAAAGATGAGGGCACCGAGGGCCAGATGAGGATTCCCTAGCCAATCGTGGGTCAGGCCGCTCAGCCCCACGGCCTTTAACGTGGCATTTAACAACCCGACGTTCGGTTCGTAGATGTTTTGCCAAATCAAAATTGAGGCCACCGAAGGAATCACTAACGGCACAATGAAGAGCACCCGATACCAGTATTGCGCGCGCTCCGAGCGGAGATGAAACATGAGTTCAGCTACCAACAAGGGCACGCCGAGACCGCCAAAGATTATTCCGGTCGCCATCAAGATGATGATGTGCGGAATACCCACCAGAAGCAGTTGGTCGCTTGCCATCTGCGCAAAGTTGGCAAAGCCCACAAAGTAGGACACGGCACCAGGATTCCAGTAGTACAGGGAGTGATACAAGCCCGAGACAGCTGGGTAGTAGTTAAACAAGAGCAATAACGCAAACGTCGGGATGAGCATGATGTAAGAAATCCGATGACTTTTAACCTCATAGATCAGCCTACGTCCCTTAGACGACCTG
>JAKAAL010000474.1 GCA_021802375.1 Bacillota bacterium
CTTCTGTCTACGAAATCAAAACGGAGACTGGGAAGGTTTTGTTAAAGCGATCAAGATGGAAAGCCGATTTCATACCAGGCACATTAACATTGAAGTGTTACAACTATTTTGCTCCTATGCAAAACGGCGTTATGAGGCTGGAGCAGTGTTTTACCGCGCAAGGCTATCCGATAAGAATGGGTTTTCTCCTACGGATATGGGGGCCCCACCCTGGCTGAAGGCCAGCGCAGGGCGAGCTAATCCCCAAGGCATACCGTATCTCCACGTCGCAACCGATGAATTGACAACTTTAAAGGAAATCCGGGCCGGTGCCCACGACTATGTTACTATTGCCACATTTATGGTGAATCAACCAATCGATATTGTGGATTTAAGCATTATTGACAAACTCAGTGCGTTCTCAGGCCTCGATTGTACCCAGCATGCCATAAATAAGGTTCACCTCAGACAAATCAGCAGAGAAATTGCTCGGCCCCTCAGAAGAAGTGACAGCAGCCTGGACTATTTGCCCACGCAATATATTTGCGATTTCATCAAGAGCATTAGTGATGGTGAGCAATTCCAATATCATGGAATCAAGTATCAAAGTACTATCTCTCCGACCGGTCATAACCTAGCGATATTCGATAGCGCTCGTCTACGGTGCACATCTACTGCGGTGGTAGAAATTCGAGACCTCCAATATACCGTGGCAGCGCTATGAAGGCCTTCTGTCGGACGAAGTAGCCGGCGATTCGGGGTGGCAATAGATATGAAACTAAAGCGGTTGAGGCCGTTACTGTCACGTAGTGGATACATCGCCACTAAGCCTACACATCACTGGTGGTAGGTCAGGACGGCATAAAAACAACCCGTATAGGATAGGATGCTTACCCACCTACAGGAGCCTTACACCTTAGCACCTCGAAAGCTTGCATCAAGGCCTTAGCCAGCAAACGTCCGCTGCTTGGCACGCGGTCATTAAGTGGAGAGCGTTGTGAGCCGTTATAATGACCATAGACTTCTTTTGGGGACACCTGGGGGGAATGCCTGGAGCAAGCATTCTAGAGCCCGGGCGTTTCCCGTTCCTAAAATGTCGTGCACAGTCATTTTTATCCAGCAAATACCGGGCAGGCAACTACGTCAACTTTTAGGCTTTAAGAGCGGCATAAACAGTGTTGTGTCCGCCTAATCGCTCCGAATCATCCGAGCGAATAGAATGGCGTCACGGAATGTGAGCAAGAGCAAGGCCACTTTACCAACAGATGACGCACTCGTCGAATATCTGGCCCCGCACCACAAAAAGCTCGACATTATGCATTCAAGATACCACGTTGCTGAGCACGTCACGAATCGTTTGTTGATTCCTGTGTTATAATTGTTGCAACACAATACCAGGGAGGCACAAAGTAATGGAAGTGCGAAAGGTGTTCAGAGTTGGAAACAGCTTCGCTGTGTCGATTCCAGCCGAGTGGGTCCGCGAAATGCATCTGGAAGATCAACCCGTTCAAGTCACGCGTAATGGACAAGGAGAAATCGTGGTGCGTCCACTGCCGTCATCAGGTTCTGACATAACACCGGAGTTCTATGAAACCGTCGACCGTTTTGTGGCCGAATATGGAGACGTCCTCAAAGGACTAGCGGGCCGATGAGGTTTCTGACCGTTGAGGAGGTTCTCTACATTCATTATCAGGCGATTAATCGCTTCGGTGGATTGCATGGTGTGCGCGATGTCGGTGGGCTCGAATCCGCTGTCGCACGTCCTCAGTCATCCGCGTTAGGAAACGACGCCTATCCAACTTTAATTGATAAGGCATCGGCTATGCTTCAGTCACTAATCCTCAATCATCCGTTTTATGATGGGAACAAGCGGACCGCGTTTATAGCCGCAGGTCTATTCCTGCACTTAAATGGCATCTCCATCACCGGTGAACACCTAGAGATTGAGGATTTTGTCGTTTGCGCAGCGGAGAGACATTTATCCGTGGAGACCATTGCAGATTGGTTTTCCAACTATACCAAAAATCGGAACTCTAATGATTAACTCGGTATGCCATACGCAACAAATTCAGACCGTGCGAAGAATCCTCTTGTTCGTCACTACCCTCTCAGAATCCGCGCTCTGATCACATCAAATAAAGGGTACATTCTCTTCCGCTCTCAAATAGAGCGCTAGCCCACTACTGGTTTTGTGGACAGTCATATGCGGAGCAGGCTCTGATTAACATGGCCATGGATACGGGAATGGCTCTACTCGTACACCTAAGACCGATCCTCACCGGGGGCATCATCAGGATGCCTCCGGTCTGTTGGTTAGGCCGTGTGTAACGCGGAGACTGACAGTCCACACCTCGCCTGCGCGTTCACATCCGCGGACGTCATTGCCGGAGCCTTTACCCATAAAAGACTTGATTAATTTGGTCCGCCGTCATTCCCAGTACCTTTTGCCATATCGGCCCACCATCGTGCTACGCGCTGATGCTCGGGACCACCTCATGCCATTTGCGGTAAGCTAGCTCCAGTGTCCTCCGAAAGACCAAGTCACGGTGGTGGACAATCGGTGAGAGGCATTCGTTCCACATGACCACGCGTGTGATCCCCGATTAACCACTCATCGGTCGCCACACGGGTCCATGTTACCCAGGTGTCGCGTGATTACATATCCCCTGACTTAGGCACGTCCCGGGCGCGAACGTGTGGTCCTCAATCATTGGCGGTTGCGGAATGTAGCTGATCCCCCATTGGGAGTACTGCGCGCAAGGTACAGAGCCATACGGGACCGGCACTGATCTGCTTTGGTGTCCAGAGGTCCGCAGGACATCCCACGCGATCGGGCTCGATTAGAGATGGTGGCCGGAGCATCTGGAAAGTAGTGGTGACCGACTTGTCCTGGATCACCAGGGCATCCCTGGTGATTTCCTCCTTCCTTGAAAACCTTGAACAAGTTGGCGCGGACGGCCCTCTATCTGTGATCAGCGTCTAAGGAAGTCGCCGGATATTTAACCGACTTGGGATCCAAGCACAAGGCCGGTTTCATGAAGGATGAGGCACGGCGTTCCCGTAGCAATTACGCGCAAGCTCTGGGTCGAAGGTTAATCCATCACACACATCGCTGACGCGGTGCAATGGACCTTCGGCCGATCTCTGGCTCAACGGAACACCCGAAGACAACCTCGATTAGCGACTGAAATGCTTCAGCCCAACCATACTCGCGGTTCGACTCAATGGGTATAGGAGTGAGACCGACGCTTACGGTCTCTCGTCCTCACCGTTTAAACGTTCTGGTGGTTCTGGTGGTTCTGGTGTCGAAGACGCTGGTTCCACCGAGGCCTCTGGGCTGATTCCGAGTTGGCTTAAGTGCAGGGCAAAATTCCTAGCCGCTTCGGCTTGCACCCCCGGCAGTACGTGACTGTATATGCGAAGCGTCATGGCCACATCGGAGTGCCCGAGCCGTTCTGACACCACCTTGATGGGCACCCCTTGGGCCAGCATCAACGTGGCGTGCGAGTGCCTCATATCATGAATTCTCGTGCTTGGTGGCAGATTGGCTTTTTTCAATAGGTCTTTGAAATAATGACCTACGTTGCGTGGACTCAAGAGGCGCCCCGTACGGGTCGCGAATACCCAATCCCCGGATTCTTCGGGCACCCGGTAACCGGCCTGTTCTTGTTGTTGGGTCATCCGATGCGCCCGTAGCATGTCCAAGAGGTCAGGGGGCAAGGCCACTAATCGGTCACTAGACGGAGTCTTTGGCACACTGTGGCCCTCGTCGGTGTGAACCGTCCGGCAAATATGGACGGTCGCATGGTCCCAATCGATGTCACGCCACTCTATCCCTAACGCTTCGCCGCGCCGCACTCCGGTCAGGAGATAAAAATACCATAACACGCGGTGCGTATCGGCATCCGCTGCAGCCAAGAGCCGTCGTACCTCTTCCCAGGTCAAGGCTCGCATGGGACGGCTCCTCTGGACCGGTACCTTGGTGTGCCGCGCTGGGTTATCCGGAATGAGGTTCCAGCGTTCGGCGTCGGCTAACGCGGTATGGAGCACTTGACCGGCATAGCGCGCCGTGCCATGACTCTTGCCGAGCCGCAATAGTTTGGCATAGAAATCTTGAATATCTATTGCCGTGAGCTTGTCGAGAGCAATGTCTCCCAGTTCTCGAACCGCATGAGCAATCATTTGGCGATAAGAACGCATGGTCGTCGGGCGAATCTGATGCACCGCGACTTCGTTTAACCAATAGGGAAGAAACTCCTTTAAATAAGCCTTGCCGGAGCGGCGCGAATGTGGCGGATTCTTTCGGAGTGTTGCCTTTTCCGTATCAAGCCAGGCCCTCGCCTCGGCACGTTTGCCAAAGGTCCGTACGACCTGGTAGCGGTGGCCCGGGCGCTCCGGGTCGGGCACATTAATATACGCTTGATAGCGCGGTACCCCGTTTTTCTTCACCCGCTTGCGGATTCCTCCACTCAATCTAAATTCCTCATCTGCCATGCGCCACGCCCCCCTTTCATCATTGTCAGGCCGGATCGAGCCCACAGCAAGGAATGCCCTGTATGATGTCGAACGGTTGGGGCATCGCATGGTCCCAGGCGACTATAATCGACAGGTTGGCAAGCTGACGTTAATCAACAAAAACGATCCGTCGCACATCGACCCGGCCCTCCCCGCGTAATTTAGGTTCGTTCTGCTCCCTGAGTGCACGTCTCATTACACCAACATCGACCACGATGCGCTATAGAA
>JAKAAL010000475.1 GCA_021802375.1 Bacillota bacterium
CGGTTCCATTTCCGAGGCCGGATGAGACGTCACGCGCATCTCATCCACCGAGGCGTTCCCGGATCTCCCGGAAGACGTCCGTGGCGGATCGACCCAAGGTCGTAGTGGCCATTAGATCGTCGTGCCGCCGTTCCGCCTCCTCCGCCCAAAGACGCGCATTCTCATCGTCCGACAGTGGTTCTAGGCTGTTGAGCAGCGCGGCCGCCAATCGCGCTCGTTCTCGGGGATCGAGCTTCCGTAGCTCGACCTCTAGTTCATCGTGGGTCATCGAATTCCCCTGTTGCTTTTGTGCGTTCAACGTATTCGTAGCTAATGGTCAGATATTCCTACCCAACGATTTTCGGTCATCCACTGCTGGTCCGGCAGTTCACAACGTCGACTCTAACAATTCTCATTCTACCTCTCCTCCCGTCGTTCCCAAGCCCACTGCGCCGGTTTGATCGAATATTGTGCTAGGTCACTAACCAGCCCTTTAGTGCCCTAAGACCGCCGATTCCATGGTACGTCAAGATGCGTTCCGTTGGTCTGCCACAGCAGAACACATTCCTTCGTGGGAATTGTCGATCAATCATGCAATCCGGTTTTGCCTTCCAATGATAGTTCGGATTGATGCATTACAAGTATTCGCATGACGAACACCGTCACCATGGGCCGATCCATCATAAAATCCGGATACCCAAAGATGGATTTAACCGGATTTTGGGCCACTGTGGGTCCTCGAATTCGCACCGATACTGCCCGCAGACCAATTTTGATGGTTTGGTTTTCCAGCGTCGAGCATTTTCGTGAAAAATGCTGGACTAAAATTTCCCGACCAGGTCCGTGGAATTTTGGCGGTGACCCGCGGCACCGACTGGGTGAGTGTGCCGTTTACCGAAATCGCGGTCACGCAGCATGCGGCGTATCGGGACATCGCGGTCGGGCATGCCTTCTGGGACGCGGGGGAGTGGTCGCAGTTTTGGGGAGACGACGCGTTTTGGGTGGAAGCGCTAGTAAGGTTACTAGAATGGCTTGATAGGCTCAGGAGGGTTCGATGGAGAATAGGAGAAGGCAAGGGACTGGCAAGCTGGGATTTCGTCGAAGCGCATCACCGCCCAGCCTGGATGGATGGGCGGCCGGGTCGGGTCTTATGCGACCTTCCTGCCCTTGCTTTGATCACCTCACAAGTCTCACCAGGCCTTTTTTTAGCGGGCAAGAGCGGAGATGGGGTTCTGCGATTAGGAACGACTGGCCACCTTGGGAAGCGAGCAAGGGGGCCGAGATCGAATTCGGTGTGGGGTTCCTCACCTACCGTACCCGCCCGTGGATGACCCGCCAATGGATCGAACCAGCGTGAAGCGCGAAGGCAGCGACAGATGTGACTAAGAGGGCTGAGATGGGGATAAATCCCTTGGAGCGGCGTGCCCTTGTAGCCATCGCACCAACCAGATTTGCCATAGCGCCGCGACGAATCCGGCGAGTCGCTCTAATCCGCCCGAGGGACCTCCGAGATCCGCGGTGATGACAAAGGCGGGTAGGAGGAGCATAATCGCTGCCCCGCTGAAGGCGGAGTAAAAGGCTTGATGTCGCCAGCGCGGATTGCTGTACAGCATCTGTGCCACGGTTAAACACGAAATGACGAGGGCTCCAAAGAAGACGGCGGCGGCGACAATATGGACTACACCCACCCCCGTTAGGGTTCCCCATGGACTGGCGATCCGAAAGCCGTGGGCTGGAGCCGGGCCCTGTTGGATGGCTAGGCCGGCGGCTAGGAGACCTCCGCCAGTCGCCCGTTGTGCCGTAACCAAGGATCGTGCCATAGGCCAAAGCTGGTGAACTGCCCCAGCAAACAGCAAGATCAAGATCCCACCGATGACAAAGCCTAGGCGTTCGAAAAATCCCTGAGGGCCCTCGCTTAAGAGACTAATCGACTGGTGCATCAAGCTTATGGACGGTCTTGCCAGACTGGCGGCGACAATGGAAGTCGCCACGCACAAAGGTGCGGCCAGTCCGCTCCATAACATCCACCTGCGAAGGTGGCGGGATTTTGGCTGCCACTCAGGCTGCTCGGATCGCAACACGGTCACCTCGCTTTAAAGAGGAAGAGGTCTCAAGCTGAGTTTGATGTGGGTGTGCCGGGCCACATATGGGGCGTCCCAGGATCTGGCATCGTTTCCGTTATGCCAGCTATATGGGGATGCAAAACAAATGGGCCGCCATCTAAGGGGAAGCGACAACACGGGGCTCATCCGTCCTCGTCGTGGTACTCCGGATTCATCGACGGCAGGCTAGCCTTCAGCGCCTGTCTCCATTGCTGAAGATCAGCATGCAGCGCTAATGCTTTTTCCGCCATCTTGGCCGCCAAATCGTGCTCTTCTCCCGGATCATGGACGACATCGTAGAGTTCGAGTCTTTTATCTTCGTAAAACTCAATGAGCTTGTAATCGCCCCGGCGCACGGCGGAACCTGGGGTGCCTCCCTGATTGGCATAGTGTGGAAAATGCCAATAGATTGAGCGCTCAGCCAGAAACTTCTCGCCTATCAAATCTCCGGCGAAAGTCTCTCCATCAACATGTTGCTCTGGCTTGAGCGCAAGTCCCGCCAGATCAAGAATGGTAGGATAAAAGTCGGGACTAATTACCGGGGTCGTGCACACGCGGCCTTCTTTCGTGACGCCGGGCCACTTTACGATGAGGGGTACTCGAAGCCCACCGTCGTACATCCAGCCTTTTCCCTCCAGCAAGGGTGCGTTGCACGTTGGAGCACCTTCCGCCGTAGAGAGCCCCCCGTTGTCGGAGGTAAAGATGACCATCGTGTCGCCCGCTTCTCCCACATCATCTAATGCTTGAAACAATCGTCCGAGATTGGCATCTAGGTTTTCGACCATGGCCGCATAGTGGACATCGGATTGCAGGGTCCTTCGGACTATGCGCCGTCCCTTGCGCTCATCGGTGGGAAAGAATCCCCCTTCTTCAAGGGCGTTGACGCGATCGAGGCCTAGGGACTTGGCCTTATGGATGTATTTGTGGATGAGCTCAGGGGGTCCCTCGATCGGGGTGTGAACGGCATAGTGAGCCAAGTATAGAAAAAATGGGTTCTGGTCTTCTCGACCTTGGATGAGCCGGATGGCTTCGTCGGTCAGCCGATCGGTGAGATACTCTCCAGGGGGCCCATCGTCTAAGGTGTCTAGGTGGTAGGGGCTGAAGTACCCATGTCTTGGGTGTCCCCAGTCCGAGCCCGCCACGTTCACGTCGAATCCATGGGCCTCTGGATAATACGGGGCGGGGCCCAAATGCCACTTGCCCACGTGCCAGGTATGGTAGCCGTGCTGTTTAAGCGTGGATGCCAAACTAGTCTCTTCCAATCCTAAGTGGTCGACGTAGGGGGCGTCGATCAACCGCCCCCGCGACTGACCACTGCCTAGATACGTCGTCAGGCCCAGGCGGGCAGGGTAGCGGCCGCTTAAGATACTCGCTCGTGTGGGCGAACAGACGGGGGCGGCCGCGTATGCGTGGGTAAATCGGACTCCCTCAGACGCTAGGCGGTCCAAGCAGGGAGTCTCGTAAAACGAACTCCCATAGCATCCCAAATCCGTCCATCCCAGATCGTCGATGAGAACTAATACGATATTGGGTCGCGACATTGCGGATTCCCCCTTAGTGAATTATGGGAGGTAAAATTCGCCAACCGACGCCTCTACTCCTTCCGTTGCGCAGCCGGTCGACAGCGATCCTGACCTCTGGCGTGTTTGTGCCGTTTTGCAGGCGCAGGGATTCAACTTGTGAGGGCATATCGACCGCCGTGTGACGGTATGCCTGAATCCGTCGCCAACGACTCCCGGAAGTACGGGCGACCGCTCAGGCCGTCTCTTGCTAGACCTGGGGTCACATCGTAGGGCGGTTGACGGTGCAGATTCACGGACCCTGGACAGTCTCTGCGTAAGCGTCTCTTCAGCTTATCGTACCGAGAAACTAGGTCGTAGACCGCACTGACTTTTACCCTGAAAAAGTTGATCTGATCGTGAAACCTTTGGGACCTGAGTGGCGTCTTACTCCATGGATAGGAAATAAGGAGGCGGGATTTAGGATGCAATCAAAATATTGGTGGGGCGCAGGGCTGGGTGGGGGGTTGCTGGCGATGACCGTGCTGCTCCCTGGCGCGCGCTTTGCGGCTACGAGCTCCCCGGCGCCTACGGGCCGATTTATCAGCGTGACGGGCAGTGCATTGGCGACCGTATCCTCGGCCACGACCACGTCTCAGATAAATGTCAACTTAAACGTCAACTCCGCCTCGTCAGTGGCTGCGGCGGTGGTCGAGCTTACCAAAGAAACGGCTGCGGTCAAGGCGGCGGTCGAGAAATTAGGCGTGCCTCAAAGTCAAATCAGCGTCAACAACCAAAATCTGAATCTAAACGGAGGCAAGAGTCCCAAGGGAGTTGGGAACCTCAACGCCGGGCAAGCCCTTTTGATTAATGCTCCATTGTCCCAAGTGGACGCGGTGTTTGGTGCCATCGAGCCAGCGCTGCTGCCTTTTGCCGGTCACGGGAATTATTACGTGTACGCTAACCCGGGTCCGGCCACGTCAGTTCTAAACGCCCCCACCGTAGGCCTCGATCGGGCCATCGCCGCCGCGACGAAGGAGGCGACTACGGTGGCCAAGGCGATGGGAGCGACGCTAGGCCCGATCCAGTCCGTGACGCAGGAACCCTTTAATGGCAATGGACAGCAAAAT
>JAKAAL010000476.1 GCA_021802375.1 Bacillota bacterium
CTTCATAGAGATGATAATCGCGGGTAGGGGTAGTGGCAACAATTCCCACTCGACGGCAACCATTGCCATCGAGAGCATCAGCGGCTAAAGACAACAAATTGAGGACCGGGATGCCAATACTCGCCACAATTTCTTCCAAATAGGCGTGTGTCGTCGTGGACGGAATCACCAGCAGGTCGGCCCCGGCCTGTTCTATGCGCTGTGCCGCGGCTACCAAAGCTGGTACGGGCGACATGCCACGGCCCTCGAGATGGTCGAGCCGACTCGGAATCGTGTTATCCGTCAGGAGCACCACCGATAAGTGTTCTGCATCCAAATGAGCTGGAGTTAATTCCACGAGGCGCCGATAAAAATGAGCGCCAGCTAATGGGCCTAATCCAGCCAGTATTCCCACGGTTCTACCCAAATTGCTACCCCTCCTGCCGTTTTACAACCTTCACGCGAACCCTATCCGTTACTGATATTGGATCCGTGGGTCCACCACGGCGTACAATAAGTCGGCAATTAGATTTCCTAGAATAGTGAGTACCCCGATAATAATCACGATGCCCAAGAGAATCGGATAGTCCCGTTGTTGGGCGGCGTTCCAGAACAAGAGCCCCATCCCCGGATAGTCGAAAATCATTTCAATGATAAGTGCGCCACTAAAGAGTGCGGGTAGCGACATGCCAACCAGCGTAATCAGGGGTAGTAAAGAATTTTTCAGCGCGTGGTGCATCATCACGGTGCATTCGGTGAGCCCTTTGGCCCGCGCGGTTCGAATATAATCTTGCGTGAGGGTCTCCGACATGGATGACCGCATGTATCGACCCCAACCGGCCACCGATCCAATCACCAAAACCGAGACCGGCAGCACCATATGGACGAGATAGGAACCCACCGTCGCATGGCCCAATAACGGGTTATAGAGCCCACCGGACGGAAACCACCCTAACCCGATCGAGAACACCGACACCATCAGCACGCCTAACCAAAACGTCGGCATGGCATAGAGAAAGTATAGCAACGCGGTTAGTGTGTGGTCCACCGGTTGGCCCCGTCGAGAGGCTTGATAGACGCCCACGATAATCGCAATAACGTGAGAAATGGCGATCGCGGTAACCACCAGGATCAACGTGCGAGGCAAATTAAGCAGGATGAGACTTGCCACGCTTTGGTGATACGAATATGAATAGCCGAAGTTTCCACGCACTAATTGCCCGAGCCACACCATATACTGCACCCATAACGGCTTATTCAAACCCAACGACCGATTAATTTGCGCAATGAGGGCGGGCGTGGCCTTATCACCGAGCATGACCACCGCTGGTCCCCCCGGCACCACATGGATTAAGACAAAACTGGCAATCGACAACAATATGAGGGTGGGGACGGCTTGGAAGACCCGGTTCAGGCTATATTTCATCATAGAGCCTTCCCTCCCCGATACGTCGCACTTAATCGCGTATCTAACGCGGCACGGAATCCATCACCAATAAAGCTAATCGATAAGATGGTCCATAGCACCGCCAGCCCCGGTGGGTAGATAAGCCACCAGGCGTGTTGCGGTAAGTACGCCATACTATCGGCTAGCATCGCTCCCCAATTAGGAATCGGTGGCGGAAGCCCCATGCCTAGGAAACTTAAACTCGCAATGACTAAGACGGCATCCGCCACCATAAAGGTGGTGGCCACGATGACCGTCCCTAATATATTGGGAAACAAGTGACGCACGGCAATATGAATCGGGCCTGCCCCACTGGACACCGACGCCTCGACAAATAATCTGCTCTTGAGGGAAAGCACTTCCGCCCGTACTAAGCGACTCACGCCATGCCATGAGGTAAAGGCAATGAGGAGAACCAAGAGCGTCGGGCTCGGAGTGACTAAGGAATCTAAGAATATCAGTAAGAATAGCCCCGGAATAGCGCGCAACAAGTCGACAATCCGCATCATCAGGGCATCAAGCCACCCACCCGCATATCCTGCAATCACACCATAAATAATCCCTATCGCCATCGCGGAGATGGCCGCGGCAAAACCGACCTCTAACGACGTTTGCCCCCCTAACATCAGGCGTGCCAGCATATTACGCCCGAGGTTGTTGGTACCCAACGGAAAGTGGGCCGATGGGGGTTGTAAAAGAGCCGTTAGATGTAAAGTGTAAGGACTGCCATGATACAGAAGAGGACCTAAAAATGAAAACCCTGTCAGCAAGATAATACCGAGAATGCCCCAACGCGCCAAGGGATGATGCCAGAAAATCCGCTGAAAGCGGGACCCCGAGGGCTCTGGTAGGGACCAGAGCCCCTCCATGGTTCCTGGTTCTTCTACGTCGGTCGGCTTGCGATCTAACACGCGGCTTCACTCCTCCCAAAACTCTAGCGTTTGGTGCAAACCGATCGTTATTGGCCGACCCACCAGTACTGGGGTGAAATCGAATCCGTGAAGTTGTTCGCGGACGATCTGACGCCATGCACCGTCTTAGCTACTTCTCCGAGTCCTTTGGGCACGGGCATCCACAAATTCGGGAGATGTTTCGCTGCGAACAGTTGATAGGCATCTAATGCCTGTTGGGACGCCGCGGTGGTTGGTTGCGGCGTGTGGGTTGCCGCGATCAAGGTGTTCATCGTCGGATTGGAATAGCCATAGAAGTTATAGCCTCCCGTCGTCGCGTACATCCCTCCCCCGCTGGGATAACTACCTCCATAACTCCACCCCAATCCAGTTTGGATTTGCCATTTGGTGGGTTGATGATGGTACTGCAACATTGATGCGAATGGCAAGGGGCTTAAGGACACATGAATGCCTTCTTTCGCCCAGTCTTGTTGCATAATTTGCACCATCGCCAACACGGTGCTACTTCCCGAATCATATTGCATATTGAACGACAGCTGCTGCCCCTTACTATTGGTCATCACCCCACCCACAAGATGCCATCCATTCTTCTCTAGCACCTTTATTCCTTGTTTGGGATTATAGGGGTAAAGTGGCTTGGACAACTGCGACGCCAAGAATGTGCTCGGGTGCAGCGGGACAGGGCCCGTCCCCGGTACTCCCATGCCATTATATAGCGCTTGAATTATCGCCGATTGGTCAATTCCCATCTGCATCGCTTGGCGTACAGGCAAAGACCGTAAGATGCTTCCCACCTGCGGGTTCTTAAAGTTCAGAATTGTGCGATCAATGCTGTAACTATACGAGGTGTTGAGCGTATCGTTGACCAGTTGATTGCGGGTACTGTACATCGACAACGGCAGATACCCGACTTGAACCGTCCCGGTTTTTAGTCCATTCACTTCGGAGGTTTCGGACGTTTGATAGGCCAATACAAACTTATTGATGTACGGCTTATGCCCGTCGTACTGGCTGTTGGGTGTAAAGGTCCATGAAACATTTTGAACAGCCTTCGTCAATCGGAAGGGTCCGTCTACGACTTTGAAGAAATTGACGTTGTTGCCATTGGCGGCCAAATAGCTCAACTCTTGGTTCACGTTGTTTGGATAGAGATTCCACGCCTTTTCAGGTAACGGCATAAAGTCACCGAGTCCGTTATACTCGAACCACTGTTGGTTGACGGGATTAGTTAAGGTAATCTGAAACTCGTGTGATCCGAGCACCGTGAAACTTTTAATCATCTGGGGAACACCCCCCGATCCAGCTCCTGCATATGGCCACGGAGCCGGCGCATTGGGAGAACTCGCCGCTTTGATCAGATTCCACGTAAATTGAACATCTTGAGCCGTCACGGGCGTCCCATTAGACCACTTCCACTTCGGGTTCATCTTCACCGTGTACACAGTACCCGCTTTGTTCCAAGTGATGGAACTCGCGATACTACGTCCCAGATCAATCGTGCCATTGGAAGCCACATGAAAGAGCCCTTTATACATCAGGCTTGCCGCCCAGGCATCATAGAGGCTGTTGTAGGCCACGGGCCGCAACGGCTGATACCAGTTGATGGCCACTAAGGGTCCCAATGCTTGGATGATGGTCCCTCCATGAACCGGTTTATTCACGTTCGCCTTGGTCGATGGGGTAGCCTGAGACGTCCCACACCCCGCCAGTGCCGCGGTAGTCAGACCTAATGCCGATGCCATAACAATCATTTTCGTACGCTGGCGTAATCCTCGCATGATGATCCCCCTCTGTGTAATGACGGCATGCCACGATGTGGTCGCAATGCCCCTAATAAACCCGACCCAGTGAAGCCTTTGTTTATTGTTTCACCGCAACATCGACTTGATCGATGAGTATGGGCGGCACCTTTCCTGGAGCTATTTGCATCATCCCCTGGGCTATCCATTGCGGATCATTGCCCACGTCAACCAATTGCTCACGTAACGCATCAAAAGCATTGACACTAATTACCGCATTTTTGACGCGTCCCATGACCGTGCCGTTCTCAGCCCAATACAAATCGCTGGCATTCCCCGCGATATCACCACGCATGGGATTGGTGGGTCTCCCTCCAATCCACCCATTCAGGATCAGCACACTATGAAATCGCCCTAGGAGTTCGGACCACGTGCTTGATCCCGGTTCAACCGTCAAATTAGCCGGAGCCGATTGGATGGGACCGTTCAGTGTTCCTCGATACCCCATACCTTTGGGCTCGTATCCTAATCGACGCGATGCATCACGGTCTAAGATAAAGTGTTTGAGCACTCCTTGGGCGATTAAGGCATGGTTTGCGGTAGGTGTTCCTTCGTCGTCGAACGGCACGG
>JAKAAL010000477.1 GCA_021802375.1 Bacillota bacterium
TGGTCGATTGCATGGAAGGCCTTGCGCCGAAAGCCGAGCCGGATGCTGGGCCTGGGAATCTTAGTTTTCTATGTGTTAATGGCCGTTTTTGGGCCGATGTTCTATCCAGCAAACTTGCCCACCAATCCTGCGAATATCTATGCTTCGCCGAGTTGGACTCACCCCTTGGGGACAGACTTCGAAGGTACGGATGTACTGGCTTTGATCGTTACGGGGTCGCGGTATGTCCTCTATTCTGCGGGGTTAGCGGCATTCTTTACCGTGGGTATCGGGGCCATACTGGGACTAGTCTCTGGATATTTCAGAGGATGGCCCGAAGCAATTATCATGCGCATCGCAGACTTTTTTTTGACGGTGCCCGGATTTCCCCTATTGGTGGTGCTCTCGACCGTCTGGAATTTCGGCAACCCTGTCTCCATGGGTTTAGTATTGGGGTTGACGGGGTGGGCGGCGTTAGCCCGAGCAGTTCGATCGCAAACGCTATCTCTTCGAGAAAGAAGCTTTGTGGAAGCGGCAAGGGGCCTGGGGCTTTCCCGCCGACAAATTGTGTTTGGTGAAGTCTTCCCTAACACGGCACCTTATGTCGCCATGCATTTTCTGCTGGCCATCACTGGTAGCATTTATCTCGAAGTGGGTCTGTTCTTCTTAGGCGTGGTACCCTTCTCCACCAACAACTGGGGAGTCATGTTAAACCTGGCATTTTCGCAGGCGGGTGCTATGTACAGCACACGAGCACTTCCATATTTGTTATCGCCGCTGTTTTGCATTATGTCGTTGACATTTGGCATTGTGTTGTTTCTGGGCGCAGTGGATGAAGTGTTGAATCCACGGTTAAGGAGTGTTTGAGCTATGGGGGCCGATCTAAAGGTTATTGGTAATGCTGATCAGGACGCTCAAGTGGAATGCCAAATTCGCGATCTTACCGTCATCTTTACGACGGATTCTGGAGATTTCCCCGCCTTAAACCATGTGAATCTAGACATCATAAAAAACAAAATCACGGCGATAGTCGGAGAGTCTGGTTCGGGAAAATCGACGCTCGGACTGGCCATTTTAAATGGGGTGGCGTTTCCGGGGAAAGTTACCGAAGGCAGCGTCGAGTTTGCAGAACATGGCAATGTATTGAAACTTCGTGGTAAGGCTTTGAGGCATTTTCGGGGACCGGTGGTGGGGACGGTTTTTCAAGCATCGCAAAATGCGATGAATCCGTTGGCGCGTGTGGGTAAACAGATTTTGGACTTGGGTCGGTCCCATCACTACAAAGATCCTCGCAAGCTTTTGCATGAAGCTGAAAATTTAGCACGGCGTATGGCGATGGACCCGAGTCGTGTATTGACGGCATATCCGCATCAATTGTCTGGAGGAATGCGACAGCGTATGGGAATTATTATGGCGCTGGTATTGAAGCCGAAAGTTTTGCTGTTGGACGAACCTACCACGGCGCTCGACTTACTGACCCAGTCAGCGGTACTTGAAATTATCCGATCGATTCACCGGGAACGCCATTTAACCACCATCTTGATCACCCATGATATGGGGGTGGTGGCCGAAGTATCTGACTATATTGTGGTCATGTATGCCGGGCGAGTCGTGGAACAAGGGTCTACTCATGACACATTGCGTGACCCCCGCCATCCCTATACGCGAGCCATTCTTAGAGCCATCCCTCGTCTTACCGGAGACTTAAACAGAGCGCGACCGTTGGAGGGATCGCCCCCAGACTTGACACAAATCCCCGCGACGGGGTGTGTTTTTCGGAGTCGATGCTCGTACAGGGCGCCCCAATGCGATTTGGTAGCACCCCTATTAGAATCCGTCGACACGGGACATTTCGTAGCTTGCCATCAGGAGGGCCTAATCCGTGATTGAAGTTCGTAAGTTGGAAAAAGTATACCCCCCCGTTGTCGGTGGATTGCTGTCTCATAATGAAGTGCGTGCCCTACGCGGGGTTAGCCTTAGTATTTCTGACGGTGGCGCCCTGTCTATAATTGGCGAGTCAGGGTGTGGGAAGACGACCTTCGGAAGAATTTTGGCAGGACTCGAATCATATTCCGGCGGCGACATCGCGATGGACGGGGTTGCCTTGAACTCATTGCCGAATAACGAGCGTCAACCCTATTTTCGGCGCATCCAACTCATTCACCAAGATCCGTACACAGCCCTTAATCCTTCGCATACCATTCTGCACGCTATGGCCGTGCCACTTCGCATTCAAGCTAAATTACAAAAGAAAAACGATGACTGGATCCTCAATCGGAGTAAGGAGCTCCTCGCCATGGTGGGACTAGATCCTGTTGGAACTCTATATAAATATCCTCATGCTCTATCTGGGGGACAGCGTCAACGGGTGGTTATTGCGCGGGCCTTAACGGTTGACCCCAAAATCCTCGTGGCCGATGAAGCCGTATCGATGATCGATGTGTCAATGCGGTTGTCGATCCTCAATCTCTTGAGTGACCTTCGGGTACGGTTACGGATTGGGATTGTTTTTATCACGCATGACGTGGCGGCGGCGCGTTACATTGCGAAGGATGGGGAACTTTGCGTCTTGTATCGGGGGGAAGTCGTGGAATATGGGCAAACAGACGAAATTATTGTTCGGCCCGTCCACCCTTATACACAAGCCATGTTGAGTGCTATGCCGGTGCTGCGGGGCCTCGAAGAGGCCGGACCGGATCGGTACATCCCCCTCGAAGGCATGGATGATTTCGAGGGGCAAGGGTCCGGGTGCCTATTTGCCCCACGGTGTCGTCATGCGACCGCACGGTGTCAGGAACAGCATCCCGATTTGGTCCCATGGGATGACCGGCTCTCTTCCTCATCCCATCATCATGCGTGCTTTTATCCGATTCCTCGAAATGTGGTGGCGAGGCCCATAAATCGGGAAAATGCATTGTGATGAGGGTGGTGGGCACCCATAGGGTTAGGAAGAATTGTCAGAAATGGGAGGTGGAACGAGAACATGAAAGACTCTAGTCGAACATTTCACGCCGCCCAAATGATGTTAGCCAATTGGCCCCAAGGCGGGGTGCCGGTCGTGGAGAGAGCATTAGAACAGTGGCCCCTGGCGGGTTTTGTTTTTCATAGTCAGGATATTAAATCCCTTCAATGGCTACGCGAAACGACAAGCGAACTTTGGGCATTCTATAAAACACGGGGGTGGCCCTCACCTTGGTTTGCGGTAACGGAGGAGGGGGGGACCGTTCAACGGTTCCGTAGGTGGTTTGATGCTCCCTCTGCCATGTCTTTAGGCGATTTAGCGGCACCTGGGATCAGTTATGAAACAGGATTCCTGGTGGGAACCTTTTTACTGTCCTGCGGGATCAACTGGAATTTTGCGCCGGTCGTGGACGTGCTTACGGAGAAATACAGCCATATTATCGGGACGCGATCATTCGGCGACAATCCGACAGTGGTAGCCGACCATGCCATTGCCTGGCTATTGGGGCAACAAGGGGCAGGGGTTGTATCCACCGCTAAACACTTTCCGGGCCATGGCATGACCTCGCGCGATTCCCATGTGGAACGACCCGTCGTAGACCTGGGAAAGAAGGAATTGCTGACGCATTTAGAGCCCTTTCGGAAAACGATTGACGCCGGTGTGCAATCCGTAATGACCGCGCATATTGGCTATCCCCTGTTTGATGAACGGCCCGCCACGTTGTCGCCCTTTTGGTTGAAACATATGCTGCGAGACGAACTCGGATTCCAAGGCGTGGTAATCACCGACGCGATGTCGATGCAATCCATCGCTCGGCACATGGACCCTGTGCGTGCGGCTTCCGAAGCGGTGTTGGCGGGGGCTGATGTGATTGATTGTGGCGGTACGTTCGACCAAGCGATCAGGATGTGTGAGTTTCTTGCCAGTGAGATGAACACCCTTGCGGTCTTAGAACGGGTGAGGGAAAGTGAGCGGCGTATCCAGGCGTTGAAAGCCCATGCGCCAGAGCCTAGCCAATGGCCGGCGGCACCGGTCCCGGAGAGACTATCAGCGATTTATGGTCAATTAAACAGGCGTTTTCGCGCATCCATTCCACCTAAATTTACGATGACCGAGCGACCGGTAGAAATTTGGGTGTCGGGCAGTGTGCCGACCGAGGTGCAGGAAGAGGCTCCCAATTTCGGCACTGACATTGTATGGTTGAACGCGCAAGATGCCAGTTTATGGAGAACAAAGTTAGAGAGTATCAACGAGCGGGCACGACGGGAGACTGTCATTCTGTATGCAGAGAATATGTGGAAACATCCCAAACTCATAGACCACATCCAACGCAGCTTAGGCGGTAAGATTCAGATAATGGTAGCTGTATTAGACCCTGTAGACGAAGAGGTATTACCCGACATTCCGGTTTGCATTAAAGCCTATGGGAACCGACGAGTAGCGCGGTACTTGGTTCAATCGATAGTGCATCAAAGTGGGGGCTCAATATAGTCCAGGAACCCCTCACCAGCGGGGTCGACGCATGAGTGTTAGGTCTCACGGTATTTGACCGGCCCGGTCTCACGATCAGTGTGTTGGCGCTAACTCATTTTGGCATGGGTTTAGCTAAAATGGATTAGCGCATGGCCTTTGCTGCCTTTCACGGGTTCGATCCGAAAGCCGCGCCGCCCTATCGCGGACAAACAAAAGGTTATGGAAAGCCCATCGTTATGTGAAGTAACGCCCTCCAAACCGTTGCTCGATCTCGGAATCGACGTTAAACAC
>JAKAAL010000478.1 GCA_021802375.1 Bacillota bacterium
CTCTCCCGGTTCGATGAATCCCGTCACCAGCCCCAGAGGATGGCGACGCCGGTAGCGGTGACGCAATAATAACACGTGATCTTGGCGGAGCGCCATGACGGCGACCGCCATGACGAATTTCGGTTGAGTGCACCAGATGAGACGTTCCAGCAAGGGCGAGGGAATATATCGAAGGAGGCCTAAGGTTATCCGGCGCCTAAGTCGCAATTTCGGCGCCCTCATATCCGGAAAACGAGGTGCAAGGCTCTCCGCGTCCTAGCTCGGCCGATTCTATCATCGAAGCGCTCACCTCTTTGGTCCCTGACGGGTCTACTAGCTTGCCTTTCTGCTTATGATATGTTCTTGTCCGCGGATAATGCGCGCGGTTCATCCCTCTTCCGCAAGGGGAGTCTCCAGGGATCAGGAGTCGTTGCGATAAATTCTACGGATGCGGTTCAGGAGGTCTAGCCGTTCATCCACGATGCGCATGGCTACGGCTAACGTGGACAACTGTTCCTGGTCGGCTGCAGCAAAAATCTCGCTCAGGGTGTCGTAGATGGCCTCGATTTGGTGATGAGCCCGGTCGCTGCGGTACCCTTTTAGCTCATCCACGACTTGTATCAGTCCACCGGAGTTGACGATGAAGTCAGGAGCATAAAGGATGTTTTGTTCGCGCAAACGGTCCGCATAGGTGCCATCGGACAATTGATTGTTGGCCGAGCCAGCGATGATGGAACACCTTAGCCGTGGTAGCGTTTCCTCGTTCACCACGTTTCCTAGCGCGCATGGTGCAAAGATATCACAGGGGGTTTCCAAAATCGCCCAGGGATCGGTCGGCTCCACGTTTAGCTCGGCCACGGCCTTGCCCACCGCATGAGGGTTGATATCCGCGACAGTCACCAAGGCCCCTTCCGACAGCGCCTGCCGCACCACCCGCAGACCGACTTTGCCCAAGCCTTGCACTGCGATCGTGCGCCCGCTCAATTTTGGTGAACCAAAGCGATAAGCCAACGCTGCGTGCATGGCGGTAATCACCCCCATGGCCGTCAAGTCCCGGGTGTCCCCGGATCCGCCGTAGGCCGTAGGTAGGCCGACGACGTAGGGAGTTTCTTTGGCCGTATGCACGAAATCTTCCGCATTAGTGCCGACATCTTCAGATAAGGTGACCCGTCCTTTAAGCGTTTGAACGAAGCGGCCCAACGCCCGAAACAGTCCTTCGCTCTTGCCCGAGCCGGGATCGCCGATAATGACCGTTTTTCCTCCGCCAAAGTCTAAGCCTGCCGCCGCCGCCTTGTAAGTCATACTTTCGGACAAGCGCAACGCATCTTCTAAAGCCGCATCCGTGGTCTCGTAGGGCCACATTCGGCAACCTCCGATCGCAGGACCTAGCGTGGTATCATGAATGGCGATGATGGCCTTTAACCCGCTGGCTTTGTCGTAGTTAAATATGACTTGTTCATGGCCGTGCTTTGCCATCTCACGAAAGATATCCATCGGCTTGGGTTCTCTGGGTAGAGAACTCGTCACCACCCTTGTTCCGACTTAGTGCGTGCCTATTAGGCGCGCCCGACCACCTCCCCATTATAAGCGACCTCATCGAGTCTGCTCAAATGCAATTTGGCCAAACGCCTGCCTCTTCCATCTGGCCAACCCCTGGCCACGATGCCACCGGGTCCCAGCTTGCCCCTTCTGGCAGCTCTAGGCGCCATGGCAGATCTCTGGACCCCAGAGGCACTGGAGTAAGCACCGCGATAGGAGTAGCCTGGCTGCCCTGGCCCATGGGATTGTCGCGGGTAAGACCCTGGATCCATTTGGGATCAGCGGGGCCTACCACGGCCAGTATTTCACTGCCCACATCGTTGACATCAACAATCGCCACCGTCGTCCCGCCTAACCGCCGAGACAGGGCTTTGGCCAACTGCTCGCCATAGCGGGGAGCTAACACGACATAACGGTCGTACGGCGCGATTGTAGTGGGCCCCGGACCATCAATCGCCGCTACCCGTCTGCCAGCCACACGATAGAAATCGCCGCTCTGCCCGCTTAGACGATCCCAAACCGCGGCGACCGTGGCCAGTCCAATTCGGCAGAGCCCCGCCTCTTGAATGGCCATTTGCATCGTCTCTGGACGACGGAGCCCCAGGCCATAACCGAGCTGGCCGACATGGCGCGATAAGAGGAGAGCGATGCGGCCGACCTTAATCGAACTCAAGGGAATGGCTCGTCCTTCACTAATCGCGACAATCTTTTCGCTGAGCAACACAATATCGTCCGGCCCGACCCGATCTTTAAGCAAGGGCACAAGGGTCGATGCCAAACGTTCGTGCGGTCGGATGACGTGAGTGCGAACCACAAAACGGCGGAAACGACGTCCCGATACCGTTTGTTGAGGTTTTTCCAACCACTGGCCAACTTCTCTCGTCGACGATCCCGTGTTGGTCACCGTCCTCACCTTTCTTGAGAGCCATTTTGCTAAGCCCTTCTAGAGTATCGATGAAGACGGTTCCGGGTGACTGTCACCAACCAAAGAATTTGCTAAATGGAGTAGCCGCTCAGTAACGAATGTGCCGCCTGGGCTACGCTTAGACCTTCAGAAAAGGTGCGTTGCCACACGCTTCGTCCAAATATGAGCCCCGAGGCCCCAGCGTCCATGCAAAGCTTGGCCTTGGCGATGGTCTCTTCGATGCTGCCCCGTTCGCCTCCCGCAAAAATGACTAAAGAGCGGCCGGCTGAGCCAATCACATGAGAAATGGCTTCCGTTTCCGTCCAGTCCCGTCGGTAGGCTTTTGGTGCCTTGGCCATTTGTGTAGGGTCCAGGCGCGGAATGTTCAATTTGATGACATCTGCGCCAAGCTCTTGGGCCACGCGGGCGGCATAGTCCACGGCAAACAGGCTATCTTTTCCCCCTTTGGCCTCGATGGCTTCACCCCGAGGATAGGCCCAGGCAATGACGGGTAGGCCGTAGCGCTCTGCTTCCCGGCGGACCGACGAAAATTGGAGAAAATCGGCGTCTTGACGCGATGATCCCACATATAGCGTGTAGCCCACGGCGTCCGCACCCAAACGGACGGCATCTTCGACGGTCCCGTTAAGGGGCGAAAAAGGCGCGCCATCGGGGGGGATTTCCGTCTTTCCGTTTAACTTGACCACCAAGGGAATCTGACCGGCGAATTCAGGATAAAATTTCTCAGCCAAACCGATTTGGACGGCAATGGCGGAGAACTTCCCTTCAATGGCGAGCCGAAACTGAAACTGTGGGTTGGCGCTTTCGGGAGCTTCAAGAAAATCGCGGGGACCGTGCTCCAATCCTTGGTCTATGGGTAAGACCATCAACGTGCCATTGGCGGGTCCTGCCTTGTACAGCAAACGGTGCAGTCGTGCCGCTTTACCGGTAGAAAGATGTAGCTCGTCCAACTGAATTCTTGGGGACTTTGTCATGAGACGCTCCTTGTCACCGTATTTTGATCTAAAGGAATCCCTCGGGCCGCCAATTGAACCTCCGCGAGCTCGCGTGACTGGAAATCCCGATCCATGCTAATGTTACCATGTCTTGCCTTGGCTATCGCTTTGAAACCGCTGGAGAGCATCTAGGGCGAGGGATCAGGTCGGGCGGGAGGCAGCGGATGGCGGCCAGTGTAGCCTTCGTCCACTCCATGAAAAAACCCAATTTCTGGCTCATCCATTTGCCAACACAAATACACCTCGGCCCCGTCGACCACCGCGGGAAAATCCACTAAGCCCATTTCGACATCGGTTACCCGGCATCCTACCTCGTTAATCTCGGACAACAACTGGTTGGCTTGATTGACCACGGTGTCAAATTCCCGCTTAGCCACCTGATAATCGGTGAGCATTACCAGATTTCCGTCCTTGCGGTAGCCCACTTCGCGAATGTCGCGCATTTCTTCATAGCGCTCGCGCGCCTGCGTTTGCATGTCGCGCAGCTGCTGGAGCATGTGGCGAAGCTTGGGAACCATCCCGTTCGCTTCCTCTACGCTGAACCATCGTGTGGTCATGAGCTCCTCCTTTCGGCGGTTTTTACCCCAAACCACCTTAGCCGTCACTAGTACCTTACTCATGATGTATCTTTATGTCACCTGCATGGTAAATGCTCAGTCCTGGAACCCGTTTCCTCCAAGGTGGTCCCACAGCAACGCCACAGCCCCTGCGCTCATGAGCCATGATGCCATCATTTTACGCCTGCTGACCGGCTCCAGCAACCAAAACGATCCAACCAAGGCGGCGATGAGGGCGGATAGACTGCTTAACGCCTCCAACGCGGATAGCGGAAGGCGATGAATCAACCACACCAGCGTCAAATAGGACGCCGCATTGGACGTCGCGCTCAAGATGGACCACTGCGGTCTCTGGCTGACGAGACGAAGAACGTCGCCCGCCTGTCCCTTAACCAGGATCAGGATCAAGGTCCATAGGGAGACCCACCCATAGATATTGGCCGCATAGACCAGGACTGGGCCGTGGACTTGCCCCAGGTCAAGGATCCGTCCCACGGTCAGCAGGGCACTGGCGGCGGCCACGGTCAACACCGGACGCCAGTTGCGAGCAGGCCGCTCCAGCATTAACCATATAGCAACAGCAAAGGCGGCGAGGCCCAGCCATCCCCAGATCCCCCCCGTGGGCGACCAGAGAAAGAGGAGCAAGACACTCAGATTAGTCCAGGGGCTGACCGAGTTGACCTCTCCTTGGCTGAATGCCGTCACGT
>JAKAAL010000479.1 GCA_021802375.1 Bacillota bacterium
CAAGATTATACATCGTGATGTATGTCCGCATACTTCGAACCTGTGAAATACACCCGAGAAGTTTGCCACGACTCGCTCATTGACGCATCAGAATTCTTGGTAGCAAATCTGGAATTTCTTGCCGTTACAATCGCTCGGAGCGTCTCTACTGTCACTGGAATTTGCTGCGGTCTTTCGGCTCCGCACTCTCTTGGTGACGGCTCGTGGTGACGGGCGGAATAAACTGGCGATTTTTGGGTATTTTGAAGGTAAAAGAAAATGGCCTCCGATCCTCGGAAGCCTTTCGGGGATTAGCTTTGGCGGGAGTATGTGGGAATCGAACCCGCCGTCGACCTCTGAGGCCGACCATTGGATTTGAAGTCCAAGAAGTCGCCGTTTTTTGGGTCATAAAGTGTCTCAATCTGTGACTCTCAATGGTCCCGAAAACCGCTGTTCATGCTGGTTTCCAGTTTATCAGTGTCATGGAATGTCAGGTCTCGTCGTAGCAAGTTCGGAGGCGTTTTGGGAGTCTTCTGCGGCCCATCTGCGGCCCGTTTCCAAAAACGTGGCGTCCATCTGCTCGGCGGCGTCGTGCTGCATGTTCCGCAAAACATGCCCGTAAATCTGCAACGTAATCGAAATGCTCGCGTGACCCAACCGCTCGGACACGACTTTTACCGGGACGCCCGCGATCAACCAGGCGGTGGCCATGGCATGGCGCAGATCATGCAAACGTATAGTCCTTCCCATGCCAGCCCGGTCTCGAAGCCGCCGCCAGAGCGCACTGACATTGGTGGGCCAGAACATGTTGCCCCGCTCACTCGGAAAAACCCACCCCTCCCGATTCCACTCCGATCCAAAGAACTCGCGTTCCAACTGTTGGCGCTCACGATGTTCGTCCAAGATATTCAGCAAGTATGGCGAGAGGGCAATGGTTCGGCGGCCCTTGGCCGTTTTGGTGTCGTGGACCGTCAGTAGCATGTTGAATTCAGCCGCCGTCCGCTGAATTAGGGCGGTACGCTGACCACGGTCGATGTCCGTCCATTTCAAGGCAATGGCTTCGCCCCGCCGACATCCAGTCAACGCGACAAACCACCAGAGTCCCTTCAATCGATCCGTCTCGGCGGCGGCCAGTAAATCTTGCGATTCCTCGACGGTCGGTGGCACAAATTCGGGGGACACCACACGAGGCGGTTTCACGCGGTCGGTGGGATTAAAGGGGATCAACCCCGAGTTTACTGCCTCATCGAGCGCACTATGCGCGACGACATGCGTATGGTGAACCGTACTGGTGGCTTTGCCAGCTTTGAGCATGTCCGCATACAACCCCCGGAAGTCTCCCGGCGTTAGGGATTTGAGGGGCCTTGAGCCCATCGTCGCCAACAACGGCGCCGCATACCGCTGATAGGTCAACAGGGTCGTATCCCGAACCCGTCCAGCCGCCGTGGTATCAAGCCATTTCTTAAAGAACGAAGCAAACGTCTCGGCGCTCGGCGGCTTCCGGTTGGGATCTTCTCGGTACTTGGCCGCTTCGGTTTCGGCCCACTGTTTCGCTTCGCGTTTGGTGTCGAAGGTCTGGGTCAGTTCGTGCCGCTTCCCTGTGTCGGAGTCGTAGCGCACCACCCGGCCTTTCCAACGGCCCGAGGGCAGGCGTCGGGGTTCGACAGCGTAGGGGTCTTTCACACGGTTGGGCATGGGGTTCTCATCACCATACCAAGGGTTCGCGATGGGCGGGGGGAAGTCCTGCTTTTTTGTGATCACAAAATGGTCCCTAACCCCCGCCCGGCGCGGTCGCTGCGCAGCGCGTCGGCGCCCAAGCGGATCCAAATGGGCACGCCCCGCTTGGGCGGAAGCCGTTGCGGGGCGAACCAGTCATTGGGCTAACGCTGCAACCAGCGTGAGAGTCCGATGTCCCCGAGTCCCCGTTAACCTCCCGATTGGATCGGAGAACCCGCAGCCGCTTGGGCTTGCGCCGCCCACGAGAAGCCATCCTGAACGAGGTAGTTCTCGATGGCTAATGTGGGGGCACCGGCTATGGCCTGGACAGTCACACCCTGTGGGATGCTCACGGTGTTATTGATCCATGTCGGGATGATGCCGAGTTTTTGGGGGTATGAGGATTTTGTGATGGATCAACGGGTTTTGCGCTTGAATGCCATCAGAACGGTTCGATGTTGATTGGACCCACTTTTCTAGATGCGGCAAACCGATCAGAACGGGTGGGTCCGAAGGCATCTCTTACTGTACTAACGCCCCCGAAACTCCCTGATCAGCCTCATGAAAAGTTGCGCCGTGAAACAAAATTCCCTGCAAGAAAGACCGCGGCTCCGTCCTTGGTTTTTTCCTGATGGCCGGCCCCCATCCAAGTTGCCGCTTTTAACTGCGCGAAGATATGTGTGGTTAATCGTGTTGTTAATACACGTTCCTTGTGTAATAATACGTATCAAGCAGTGTAGCTAATCCATACTATGGAGAAACGGAGGTAGGAAGTGAGGTGCCCACGATGACAACCACACGGTCAGATGTCCTGAAATTCGTGAAAGATCATGTGCTGAACATCTCAGACTTAACTCGAACGAGTAAGCTCGCCGAGATTCTGGAATTGTACGCGGACAAAACGAATGATGAATTGTTCGTCGTTCAAAATACCCGAAACAAAAATGGCCGGGCCGTGATTGCCAACCTGGAGTTTTTCGAGGAATTGTTGAACTATAAAGAGGCCGTGGACGAGGCCATCGACCAGACGATGGACCAGATAGCGCTGGAGCGCAAAGACGAACCGGCCGACATTTCCTTGGCCCAGGTGATTGCCGAACTCGGTTTGGACGCGAACCGGATCGCTCACTTAAGCGACGTCGTTGAGGACGAGTGATGCCGAGCGTCGAAGACACCGTGAACGCCATCCTGGCGTCATTGAACGTCGAGATACGCTTTAGTCAACAAGCCCTAGCGGACTTAACCGGATACAAAAAGGAACAGCAGGAGACAATCCTCGCCCTGATTCTGGCCCGGGCGAAGAACGGCCCCCTCATCAGACCCAACGGCATTGGCGAGCCGTTACATGGTGAGTTACACGGGTTCACGAAAATCAAACCCAAACACTTGGGTCTTCGGGTGATCTATCGCCCCATACAGAAGACCCAAATCATCATGGAAATTATCGCCATTGGCCCAAGAGACCACGATAAAGTCTATGCCATCGCGGCCAAACGCTTAACCGGTTTTCGTCGCGAAATGTCTGAACGTAACCAGACCGGCAGCACTCACAACAATATCTAAACTCGTTTGGTGTGGGACCCAACGTGAGCTGGATACATGTACCGCTCCGGGACTGTTACTCTGAATCCCCTTAGGGGCACTAACTCCCCCAATAGCAGACCATTAGCCATGTAAAGGACCATTTCGCCAATAATAATATTGGGAAGCACTTCACTTAATAGGTCGGGCCATAAACAGAGCGGTTTCCGTCGCCGCATCCGTACCCTGATAGAGCGTAGCGTCGACCCCACAAATCTGAAATCCAAGCGCACGATAGGCCGCAATGGCTGCAACATTCACAGTGGTGACCTCTAACCAAACAAGTTCGGCTCCCAATTGCTGCCCAGCCTCCGCAGCATGGCGGAGTAGATTTCGGGCGATGCCCTGCCGCCGAAAGGCGGAATCCACGTAGAGGTACCCAACGATGCATCGGTTGTTCCAACCTTCCACACGGACAGCCACGAAACCGACGATCCGTCCGGTCGTCTCAGCCACCCATCCCTGATCCCATAGACGGTCCGGACTCGCCACTCGGACAGGTCGTAGGTTTTCGTGAACGGTGGCGCTTGCTCAAGACGCCAGGCAATACCGTGATCCGCCACCGATACCGCATAGACGCTGTTGCCTTCGAACGAGGTGTTCGGTTGGTCGAGCATTGCTCCATCAGCAGGCAGACGCAGCGGTCGATAAGAATACCCGGTCACCCTGTCGCCCTCCATTCCCAGGTGCTTCCTGTCTCACCTCGCCGAGACTCCATGACGGTTAATACTCGTTATCCATCCCAAAGCCCTCCGGGACTTACGCCCCCGAGAGTTCCTTAAGCGGTTCCCGGATCCGTTCAGCCGCGATGAAGAACCCATGGTTTATCATCAGGGTGGTGGAGTAAGAGCCGTCCATCAAGCGCAACCATCGCAGCTCGCCCACTTCCAGGCACCAGCTGGTTATCATCTGGCAAAGACCGCCCCAAAAACTGTGCAGTACGATGAGAGCCAATGACTCGCACGCAAGGCTCTGTGCAATTGGTCTTTCAACGGGCACCGTCCATCTTGGTTCCGTCGCCGTTGAGACATTAGATATGGATAGCGGCTAAAGAACCTGTCCTTTGTGTTTCACGTAGGAATCTATTATGGGTCTGTCAGGCGGGTTAATGTTCGTGGGAATGCTTTTGGGAAGGAACCATCGTAAGTCCAAAGTCTCGTCTGGATCGAGCTTTACTGTCCCCGTAAATTCGGTCGTGGTAAAAACCACGGCTGCCCCATACACTTGGTCACCATTCGGATACTCGTAAAATGCGTCTTTTCCCGAATTCACGTACAACAATTCGAGTTTGCCTACCTCTAATCCCGTCTCTTCCCGCACTTCGCGTCTGGCGGTGTCTTCGAAACTCTCCCCGAGGTCCATCGAACCCCCAGGTATTCCCCAACATTCATTAT
>JAKAAL010000480.1 GCA_021802375.1 Bacillota bacterium
CACAATTCCCTCGGGAAACGTTCCTTTAGGGCATATCCCTGGGTCAAGCGGATAGGGAACTGGGGACTTACAAGATGGGCGCGCCTTTTGAGTGGCTATCCCTACCAAGACGTTGAGTGTGGATTTCGCGCTCTGAAAATGGCTGTGGTAGCCGATGTCCTGCCCTATTTTGACCCGCTCTACTACGGTTGCGCTCAGGAACTCGGCGTACTAGTAGCGCGGCGCGGGTGGTCTATTTGCAATGATGTGTCTATAGCCAGTGATCGATACCGCAGTGGGACCCGCGTCCGACACGGATGGAACAACGCCATGGCGGCGGTGCGCGCTTGGTACCGAGTGCGAAGAGGTAGGCCCATTGCAACACGAAAGGTACGGACGATCGATCAATGGCTACCTTACGATGAGCAGGCCTATGCCCGTCACTACCATCAAGAGGGGTAGTGAAGCGGGACTCCACGCGCGGATGGACCGCACGAGGGTGGGCAATGGCGAGTAGGCCCCAGGTAAAATCACAAGAATCGTCCTGGTAAGCCAGATTTCGCCATTTATGGCGGGAATTGTGTCGTAGTGTGTTGCACTTCATGCGGAAGTTGGATATGATTGAGGAAAAATTTAGTGAAGGAGTAGGAATGTTTATGAAACTCTTGAAAATGGGAATCGTGACCGGGATTGCCACGGTGGGGTTGGTAGTGCTACCACTCACCACGGCGAGCGCTGCATCCGCACCCCAGGGATTTAAGCTCCAGACCGTGCTGGTCGCGGGCAATGGCAACGGCAAACACCAGAAGCCGCACAGCACGCCAGAAACTCCCTATGCGGCAATATTTCCCTTGGTAATTGCGGGGGCGACGTGGTTTGTTTACCGCAAACGCCGACAGCAACAAGCCTAGTTCCACTGACGCCAAGGCGTTGGGATGGACCCAATATCTATGGGGGCTTGGAATTGCATCGATCCCGTTTGTGGTGGTTGCCGGACGTTTGGTTCAAGACTCGTTATCGGATGTTCCCGAAGCCTATTTAATATGGATACCGGTTGTCGCGGGTTTTTGGATAATCTGGCAACTACAGCAACACAAGGGAAACTACACACCGCGGACCGCCACGCCGGCTTTGATTATGGCTGCTATAGCGGGGGTAGGTGCTTTTTTGGCATGGGGTCTTTATGGGATCGTACCCGCGCGGTTTAACCAGGGGGCACTATTAGCCTGGCCGCTGTGGATGGCATTAGTGATGGCGATGCTGTACGGACCTAATGTTCTGGGTGTCATCTACCAACCCCTTTTGTATCTCTACCTGGTGTGGCCCCCACTCTATATTGCAATCCTCAATGTCTTGAATCCTCTCTTGGAACGCTTCTCCGATGGATTGTTCAACGCCCTGAACCGCCAGGTCTCATGGGTTTTGCAGACAGCCACCAAGGGCTCATACTGGGTTCAACATGGCACACACTGGATACCGATCAATATCACGGCCGCTTGTAGTGGGTCTGATAGCATCCTCGCTTTATTGGTATTGTTTCCCGTGGCATTGTTGGTATTCCACATGAGCCGAGGACAACAATGGCTTTTGATCCTCGGTGGGAGTCTTTTGGCTTTTATTGCAAATAATCTCCGCATATTGGTGATCTTTTGGGCGGCGCACCAATGGGGCAGCTATATCGCCTTTAGTATCATCCACCCGGTGTTGGGACCACTGTTGTTCGTAGCGTTAGTGCTGGTGCTGTTGGGGTATGGGGGACGCCGGGTACGCCTGGTGACACCGGGGTCCGCTTGGCACCGGTTCCCGATGGTTCGGGGTCGAATCTCTGTCGCAATAGCCGCTTCGCTCGGGTTGGCGCTTGCGATTGGGGTCTGGGCCAGCCCCTTTTCACGATGATGCAGGAAGGTGTTGAATGGTGAATCCCGCGGTGTCTTTTCCGATTCCCTTGATGGTGGTCACGCTAGTCGAAGTGGTGGGGGCCACTGGACTAGTGTTTGGGCTGGTGCCCCAGCTCATCTTCCCGCGGATCGCGGTCGACCATCGGGATGAGTGGATGATTCGGGTAGCCCTGATGATGGTATGGGTGATGGGGTTTGGATACCTCTTGTCTCTTATCCATCTCTTTACAGCGATTGCCTGGTTGGTACTCATGGCAGCTACCGCGTGGCTTTTACGACGCCAAAAGAATAGCCGATATGTTTTAGGTGCACAAGGTCAGGTTAGTGCCACCATCTATGACAGTCTGTCGAACCAAAAGCCATGGCGGGACCGGTGGCACCGCTGGCTAGAGGGTGTCATCCCACGTCGTCAGCCAGAACCCCGGGAACTACTCTTTTATGTGTTTGGCGGGGCAACCCTTCTCATCATGGGGATCGCAGCGTGGATGCGCTTTGATGCCAATTGGCATCACGCTGCGCTCTTCTTTTCGGACGCGTATGAGACGGTGTCGTGGGTTAAAGGGATTGCCCATGGTGTCCTATTCCCTAATGGGATCTACCCACAAGGCTATTACTTGGTCACCGCCACCTTACAGACGTTAGCGCACGCTAATGCGGTGGTCTTTATTAAGTTTTTCGGAGCCTTGATTGGGACGCTTTTGACCGCGTCGGTGATGTGGTCTACCTATCGGTTCACGGGCCGCATGGTCCCGGCCCTGGTCGCTGGAGCTCTTTACGGGATTGTACCCGCCTTACTGCCGTATACCGCGGTCCGTCAAATTGCAGCCGAAGGGCAGGAGCTCGGTAATCTCTTGGTGCTCCCCATTGCGTGGCTCGTGTTTCAGGCGTGGGTTACCAAGAAACCCGGATATGTGTTGGGGGCGTCGGCCGCCATGGCGGCGGTGGCTTTGACCCATCCAATTGCCTTGTTTAACGCGGTGTTAGGCGCTTTCGCGGCGACCTTTGGTGGTTGGATGGTGGCGGGAATTTCGCTTCCCATTTTCAAACGTTTTCTCTGGATGATCCCGTCGGCGGCGCTCCTCGCGGTTCTCCCCTTGGGCATCGGCATCGCGATGGGAAAGCCTTTGTTAGCCTCGGGAGTCAAGTTTCTCACCGAAAGCGCGGCAGTGGCGGCCAGACAGAGTACCGTTATCATGCCGCCGATTTCGCTCATGGTGTGGGTGAGCTTGGCGGCTATCGCGTGTCTTTTTGTTACCAAACTCTTATGGTATGACGAAATTTGGGAAATGGGTCTTCCGGCCACAGCGTTCCTCTTGTTGGTCTTTGCTGAGGCGGTCGTGCAATTGCCACGGGTGGGGATAAGCTTTGCGCCGTTGGTGACGCGCGCGGGGGAATTTTTAGCCCTGGTCGAAGCGCTATCGGTGGGGCTTGGGGTGGCCGGATTGCAAGAAGCGCTAGAACGCCTCGGGGTGGATCGGCCGCGAGCCGCTTTGGGAACGTTTTTGGCCGCTTTGTTAGCGGTCGGCACTATCGTTCAAAAACATCCGCCGCGTCCCTTAATGGCCTATACCATGAATAGTGATACCTACGTGGCGGAACTGGTGCATCTCGGCACCAATCTCCCTAAATTTTCATGGGATGCGGTGGCATATAACGGCTACGCCTTGGCGGTGTATCAAGGGTATCAATATAACCCGAGTGTATGGGCTAGTCATGTGAGCCCCCGGTATACCTGGCCCCATTGGACGAATGCGGGAAGTGCGCCGTTCTCGATGAGTCAGCACGACGTCTTCTTTTTCGTGTCCCAGCATCCGACTTTAGGCAATGTTCCTGGCCGCAGCCAGATTTTAAAGCAAGATCAAACCCAAAACGCCGATCTTATTCACTGGATTCGAGCTTGGGAGAAAATGCACGGAGCCATGCCGATCTACTTCCAAAACCCGCAGCTGACAGTGTATCAATTGGTCAACCACTCGAAGTCGTGATCCATCGGATACGGGAAAATATCCCGGGTGCCTCGGTGGCTCCGGCGGTTTCATGACCAGATAAGGGTATCGGCCAGTAGAGGCTCCAATATGACGTGGGGGTGGTGGGGGCAATCCTATCCGCGGTGTATTGAGGCATGGCATAATGGGAGTCAAGGTGACGAGGGCACCTCGCTTGGGCGAGTGGATTGGCGCGAGTGCCAGTTTATCTTCAATGGGAATAAACACTAACGATTTAAGGTGATTCTACCTCAAAAAAACGTGGCGTACCCGTCGAAGAAGCACATTGATAAGGAGGGCCGTATGGCAAATATTATGGCACAAATTGGGACCATTCGTGGCATTCTACTTGGCGTGGCTTTGCTCATTTGGCTAGCGGGATTGGTGACGATAGCCCGTCGCAAGAAAGTTCGCTCCCTCATCCTTTACCTGATAGGTGCCGCTTTCGTCGTTTACTATGAGGTGCATATGGCGCTTTATTGGCTTGGTATTGGAATTGTTTTGGTCACCCTAGGCTGGCTGACTGCTACCGAAAGGCAACGCAATCCGGGGAGATAGGGGGGGATCTTACTCATCGGCCAGCGACGTTGACACGGACTTCTCGTAAATCTGTCGGTCCTAGAAGTTCCTCTTGCAAACCCCTATCAGCCCATCTATCGGCTTGGCACTAGTAGCCGCTTTACCGTGGTGAGTGGAGGCGTTCCCGAACTCGTGAGTCCTGTCACTAAGGTGTTGCGGTGCACGAACCACGTCGTAGACCAGGTCCTTTGGTTGCGTTGAGAGGTCGCGATGCAGGTAATGGTGACG
>JAKAAL010000481.1 GCA_021802375.1 Bacillota bacterium
TTCAATGAACACAGCGAGGCTCTTCCCGGCCCCTCCCCATGGTCCTCGCTCTCCCACAAATTCTTGAACCATATCCCGCGTCTATCAACCCATCATATCTGCCTCCAGAACTGCCCATAGACGCTAACCCCTGCGGGCGCTAACGGTATATACTCAAGATGCGAATGGATTCTGCATTCGGAGGCGGGTTTGGGTTTTTGCTAGTGAGGGAGGCAGTTCCCCATGATTGTGGTGACCACAGAAAACATCCCCGGACACGAAGTGGAAAAAGTGCTCGGCCAAGTATTTGGCGTGACCGTTCGAAGCCGCGGCATCGGCGGCAACATCACGGCCGCGCTGCGGAGCTTGGGCGGCGGTGAAATCAAGGAATATACCGAAATGCTGGAGGACGCCCGCAAGTCGGCCATCGATCGCATGGTGCAAAACGCGCATGCCATGGGTGCCGATGCCGTCGTGATGATGCGCTTTGACTCCGGAGAAATCGGCCAGACCATGTCTGAAATCGTGGCCTACGGAACGGCCGTGGTGCTGCGCAGCCAAAACGCATGAAATTCGTCGCCGCCTATTTCATTTTCGGCGTCGTGATTGCCGCTCTCGCCGTCGTGGTGACGCGGTGGCAAAGGCAAAACCGCCTGAAGCGCCAAGGAGGCCCTCCAGCCGGTTTTACCCTCACCAATGAAACCTTTGTGGACCCGACCACCGGGCGAACCCAGCGAGTCTGGTTCAACCCCCAAACGGGGGAGCGGTACTACGAAACCTTTGATTGACGGAGACGCAGCGGTGCTGATGCCGGTCCGCACAATGCGGGCATGATGGGTTGACAGTGGCGTCCACCGCTGTCTGTCTTAGGCTGTTCACGACTCCCACGCGATCGGCAGCCGCTTCACGCCATAGACGATGAATCCGCCCACCGGTTCCCACTGTTCTTTTGGCAATAACGGCCGAAACCGTTGAACGCCGCGCTCGACCAGCGCTTCCAGCGCCAATCCGGCTTCAAGCCGCGCCAGCGGCGCACCCAAGCAATAATGGATGCCGTAGCCGAACGCAATATGCTGATTGGGCCGTCGGTCCATGTTGAAGGTGTCAGGGTCAGGAAACTTCTTCTCATCGCGATTGGCGGAGCCAATCCATGCAATCACCGTTTCCCCGGGGCGAAGGTGCTTTCCCTCCCACTCCATCGGCACTCGCACCGATCGAAACATGGCCTGCACCGGTGATCGGAAGCGCAGAACCTCCTCAATGGCCGCGGGAATGCGGGCCGGCTCTGCCCGGAGCGCTTCCCAGACCTCCGGCAGCTCGCTAAAGGTCCAGACAGCATTGGTGATGAGATTCGTGGTGGTTTCATTGCCTGCCACCAACAACAGGTCGCAGAAAGAGATGATTTCGGGATCGGTCAGTTTCTCGCCGTCCACCTCAGCCTCTATCAAGGACGAAATCAAATCCTCCCCCAAGTGCTGGCGGCACTCCGCCACCACCTTCGCGAAATAGGCGTTCATGGCACGGGTTCCTTCATAGCCTGAGACATGGTTGTCAGTGCCCGCCACCACCATATCAGACCACACCTTGAACTGATCGCGATCGGCCGCCGGGATGCCGAGCATTTCCGCAATGACAATGACGGGAAGGGGGTAGGTCAGCTCCCCCACCACCTCCATGGAGCCCCGAGCCATCGGCTCTTCCAACTGATGATCAATGATGGCGCGGATGCGCTCACCGAGATTCTGCACTGCTTTCGGGGTAAAGGCGCGTGACACCAAGTCACGCATTTTCCGGTGGTCCGGGGGGTTCATGCCGATAATGCTGGCGCCGGGACCCATATCTTCTGGATGATGTTCCCCATCACCGGAAAAAAAATGCTCATAGTCGGACAACACACGCTGCACCGCATCATAGGAAAAAGCTGACCAGACGCCGCTCTGGGGATCTTGCAGCAAAGGCGCCATCCGACGCATCTGGCGGTACCGCGGGAACGGGTTGAGGCGTTCGGCCATCGGAATCATTCTCTTGCCTCCTCCTCATATTCGGCTCTTATGACGCCATTCGTCTCGCGCTCTCGTGCGATCTCAGGGCACTTGGGAGAGAATTCGCGCACGCTCCCGAATCGCCGCCCCCAGCGCATCCACTTTGGCTTGAAACTCAGCTTCGAGGCCATCGGCGCTGCCAGCGTTTAGCGTTTCCGCCAGCCGGTCAATAGATTCGGCCAGGGTGGTCAGCTGGTAGTCCGCCGCGATGAGGAGCTCCAACAGTTGGTCGTTGTCGCGGATGCGGTGGTAGACTCGGTCATTGGCCGGAGCCTCCAGCGCATGCACTTGGCTCACCATCCCGGAAAGCGTATCGCCCATCTGCTTATATCCCCGCAGCTTGGCCATTTCGGCCGGGTCGGGAAAGGGGCGCTCACGGGTGGGGACCCCCATCGTGCGGCTTTGCTGCTGATATACCGAGCGCCAGGCGCTGGCGGCCCGCGCTAACCCGTCGGCGAGCCCAGTGCGAATCACCTGATCCAAACTGCGCATGGTCTCCGCCGAGGCATAGGGATTCACATCCCGCCGCTCTTGAAAAAACTTGGCTACGATGACGGTAATGGCTTCGTGACGCTCCATGGCTCCATCGCCCCTCACGCAAGAAATAAGAAGGCCAGGAGATGCCTCCTGGCCTCATCTGTTAACGACCGGAACCAGATGCGGGCGGCGACTTCATGTACGCCGTCGCATCCACCAGCGGTGATGCGCCCTGAATGGTAAAGCCGGTGCCGCTTATCATGTTGGGGGCCGTCAGAAGTCCGTGATCGGCCATCAGCATGGCAATGTAATAGCGGATGGCAGTCTCCTCGTTGAGACCGAACGCACGGAGCGAAATGAGCTTCTTCATCAGCTCATCCGCTGGAGCCACCAAGACTTTGACGTTGTTAAGAGTAATGCCGTAGGAGCTGAGGAATTCCTGCAGATGGCCGGTAACCAGATCGGTGATGTCATGAATTTTTTCGTTGATTTGTTCGAGTGGGGTGACTTGGCAAATTTGGTTGATGGACTGCTCCAACACTGGCGCCGCATAGGTGTTCACTTCCGAGGTCTTGATGAAGTGGCCTTGATACGGCATGTGCTGGACCAGCTTCAAAGCATCCTCTTTGGAATCCACATGGATGTAATAGTCGACTTGGTAGTGCAGCTGCGCCATTTCTCGGGAGAGGGCCTGCCCTTCGGCCCGGATGACCAGTTTCGCGCGGTTGACGTAAATGGCTTCATACTGCCATGGCGACTGTCCGCCGTAGAATGCCTGCTGAATCGCGCCCACCAGCACCCGTTGCGGGGTGTCCACCTGATATTGTCCCGTTTCATACACGTTTAAAATCGCGCCGCGGCTCTTCAAGACGCAAAAGTGATTCGATTCCACCGTCAATAAGGACCCATTCATGATGTCATTGCCGGGATAGTGGTATAAGAGGACATCTGGCCCCATCACTTCTTCCCCGTTGGCCGTCAACGTGGAAATTACGTTACGCATCGCCATTTATAAATCCCTCCTTAGCATCTGCATGCCGATTTCAGTATACGTCAGGGGACTTGGCCCCACGGCTTTTTAGCAAAATTAACCATTCATTTAGCGATGCTCTTTTCCGTTGTCGCTCCCTTCCATGGCGAGGACCACTCCACTGTATTTCGCGATAGAGGGCGAACGCCTCAAAGTTCTCGCCTCGGATAGAGGCGGGAAAACACGTGATCCCCTACGCTTCTCATATAGGCGATGCAACGCGTTCGACCTTTGAAGGAGTGCGTGTGATGCACGGACTGGCAGTTGGCGCAATCGGATTTTGGTCCTCGTCTATTTCATTGTGCGTCAGGTGACGCCGCGCAGCCCGCGGCGATCCCGCTTTTATATTCTCCCCTTGGTGCAACCTGCCCCATCCGGTTCCCTCCGAGCAGGTGTGGGATGCCGCGATCTCGGTCGGCATCTCGGTGCCTTTCGGCACCATGCAGGCCTATTTCACCACGCTTTATGAGTCCCAAGGACAATGGTACATGAAGGGTGACTGGCGCTATGTCGCGAGTTGGCTCGTGCTCTTAGGGCTGCACATCGCGACCAGGACTTAGTGCGGCCACCCACCACTCCCCTCCGGCGGTGGAATGGATTGCCGCCTTGGAGGCGGCGGTGGCTTGGGGACTGCGCTCCCTGGTGCTGCATCTCCGCTATCCCCAACTAAGCCAGATTCTCATCCGCTCCTGAACTCTGACGCAAGTGCTCCAGGAACAACCACGCGGCTTCTTCGCAATCATGGGGAGTAGAAGGCGCACGCCTATCTCCAAGGCGGGACCGCTTCCCCATTGGATGTAACTGGCGCGATTGCGCTTATAATAGAAAAGGAAAGTGGGGGAATAGACATGCGCGAAGCGACAACCGCCGAATGGCCGAGTCTCATGGAGCGGGCTAAGCAAAACAACCAGATGATTATTGCCCTCTTCTCCGCGACTTGGTGACCACACTGCCGACGACTGGGTCCAGTCGCGGACGAGGTGGCCGAACAGCAGCCCGAGCGCGTGGTGTTTCTCAAGATTGATACCGATGAAAATCCGGACTTGGCGCGCGAGTGGGACATCCAAGGCATTCCTGCGATGGTGAAGATTGAAAACGGGCAGGAAACCAGCCGCTTGATTGGATATCGCCCCGCATCCGA
>JAKAAL010000482.1 GCA_021802375.1 Bacillota bacterium
TACCGGCCCCCGTGACGAGAGGGCGCGAAACGCGGGAGCCCGAGCGCCGGCCCGCAAGGGTTGAGGGCCCGGAGCCCCTGATTCTGCGGGAGGCCATCGTCCGATCCCCCACACGGCCACCAGACTGAGTAGGCCCAAAAGAATTCCCCCCAGGCTCCGAGACGGTTTCAACGGCGCCACATCCTCCCCGACGATGATCATCACGACTCCGACCCGTGACAGCCCCCATGCTAGCCCAGACCAGGAGCCGTGGGATAAGATCGCCGTCTGTTGTCATCCTGAAAGGCGTATATCAGGTCTATCGTAGTCAGGCAATGTATCATGTCAATAACAATTCTGTAACCGGGGTGTCACACACGGATGTTTTGTTCGCCCATGCCATGACTTTTTTAATTGGGTTATCCGGATTTTTGTGTGGAATTACCCTCTCTCAACCTTTTGAGAAATCCCGGTTCCCCGGAGTACCGAGCGGAAATTCTAATGGGATCGTATCCATTCCTCGATTGGTCACGTCCTGTGAGATGACACCTCCCTGTCATCTTTATTCCGTATAAGTGCATACCCCGCCCCTTGACGACTCTCCTGCATCAATAGGTAGCCGACCATCCTCGACCACTCATGTAAGAACACATGGAGACCGTATTGGATCTAAATCATCGACATTACAGCATCGGGGGGCGGGTTCCCCACAGGGTCCGTGCCCAGTCCGTCAGCAAGGTAGCCCACCGTTCCGGAGGACGGGTTAGATGGCGAAGAAGATGATAGTGGGAGCCCCATTGCCGATCTAAGGCTGAACCATTCCACCCGCCCTCACGGAACAACAGGGACGGCAGCAACGTTTTAATCTCGTTCTGATCGAGAATATCGGCTACAATGAGCGTCGAAATGGGATAGTCGTCCGGTCGCGCAAATTCGAGGACAGTGGCTTCTTGCCCGAAGGGTGATACCACACGCACAATGGCCACCGGCCGAGGTGTTCTGTCGACCACCCAGAATCCCTGTTCGCCTATCGTATTCATGATTTTGACGATAACAAGACCGTCAAACATCTGACGCATCCATCGGATGGCGGCCAAAAAATCGTTAAGTCCCTCTTCAATGCCTGTCTGGGGCAAGTCCCCCTGCGGGATGTCCAATGCGACGTCGACAGGCGCCCGCTTGGCCCCGGAACCCACATCAGCGCCACTCACCGTGAACTCTGTCCGGTCTTTCGTCAACAGGCGCCAATTTCGCGTCCGACGGCTTTCCACCGCCCACCGCCGGACTTGAATCCTCCGAGTATCACGGATGGCCCCCGTGCCATCGACCAGAATTGACCCAGCACCAGATGCGGCAACCCGTTTGTCGAGTGCCAGATCTTTGCCGGCCGTATCCACACGGCGCCACCGGATTTTGGCCTCATCCCACTCTGGCTCAATCTCGATTTGGGGATGGCGCCAAAGCACCTGGTGAACCGGCAAGGGGTACAACTCGGCCTCACGGACTTCGTAGACCAATAGGGTATCCGCCGGCATCGGCTGACCCCGAACGACCAAGTGTCGTACCGCAGGGGGAGGACATGCCATGCGGCCCGCGTCTATACGTCGCTGATACGGGTATAAGGCATCCCAAGATCGGCGAAGTGACGGATCTAGCAAGAGATGCGCTAACTGCAACACCGTGGCTCGTGTGAGCAACCGAACCGGCATATCCTTGCTGAACTCCATGTATAAGATATCCCCTTGGAGGTCGTAATCTCGCACGATCGTATCGAGAAAGGACGGTTCCAAACATCCCAAGGCAAGAAATCGTGCAGGAGCCACTAAGGCCCGAATACCTTCAAGTTCTGGGACTATGACCCTCTTACTCCCACGATAAAAGACCCAACACAACTCGGCCAAATTCGACCGTGTTCGCAACGGATACCACTCACGGGAAATGACCTGACCCGCTTCCGCGATTTGCACATCCCATTGGTCCAAATCGTCTAGCTTGAACTTGCTCCCTTGGGATAAGGCCCGAAGCGGAAGACCGTTACGATATGAGACACCGATCGTCAGCCACGGTAAAAAGCCCCATGGAACCCGCACATCATGGAAGCTTCGGGCATCATCCTGAAAGACCGCCGTGGTCATCCATTGATGACTTACCTGATCATACTGAGGCGAGCGGATCCAATACAGAGTGACGACTTGATTGGAAGCAAATGGCCACGGGCCCCAACGAATCTTACGAAGAGGCATGAATGGTCATTGCCTCCGGATCACAAAGGTTGGCTGCTGTGGCTTGGATTTCTGGAAGGAGTGCCAAATCAGTTCGGATCCCGGCCAAACGCAAGAGCTCCCATGGTTTCGGTGGACGGCCTGTACGCCAAAAGTCCGCCGCCACCATGTTTAGACGGCGCAGGGCAAATGCTGTCCGATCCTCCACCACGCTGGAAATGGCTTGAATGGTCAGAGGAAGTTTGTCCCTATGCCGCTCAAACCAACTGCTGTGATTCAACTCCCGAAAGATAGCGCGGGCCGTTATACGCGTTATAGGGCCTTGTTGTTGCTTCAAACGGGTGACAATGGCAGGAACTTGAGCAGCGCAGTCCCGATCTCTCTGAATCCAGTCCACCCGGCTTATCCGTTCTGGCCGCAATGTCGGAAGAGTGGGCGGCTGATGTGCCATTAGCCACTCCCGATCATGGCGGTAAAGCCAGGTCCAAACCGCTGGCGCGGTCTGGCGGAGGGCGGTACGTCCCATATCCGGATACTGGACTGTTAGGCGGAGCCATTTTTGCCGCTGACTCTCGACGGGTTCTGGCGGATGGGATTTCTCGGGAGCGGGAGGATGTTGCCATCTCTTGATCTGCAATCGCGTAGCGTGATGCTTCACCGTCCCGGGATCAACGCCTAAGATCCGTGCTGCTCCGCGCAGGGTCATCTTAGGATCTTCACTTAGCGCTTGAAGTCTTGACTCCCAAAGCGAGCCAAATTGCATCACCTTAGCCTCTTGATATGGGTCACTACCGATGGCACAACGGTAGCTAAAACCGCATGTACAGGTAAAAATGCCTATCGTGCCACGCGTCGTCTTTCGAATCTCGGATTGCGCCTCCGATATCAATGGCTGACCATAATGGTTGGCCGCCGGATTGAGGCACGGCCACAAGTGATTGCTTTTAACGGAGTTCGAAGATGGTTTGGGCCCCAATAACGTCTCCATCGTTATCCCCAGGAAATACGCCAACAACAGATGTTTAAGTGGGTGTTGGGAGCCCTTGGGCCGGCGGACCATCCGTAATACCCAAGCTTGCTCGCCATCTTCCGTCAACCCGCAGCCCATCGCCCGTAGCCAATTCTGACCGTAAAACTGCTCAAATTGCAGCACGAAATCGCGTGCCCGAATCCGGCCGCTCTCCTGCGCCAGATCTCGTTCCTGCAACCTTTCCACATAGATCTGTCGTATAACATTTAGCCCTATGGCCGCTCGGGATTGCGTCAGCAAAACCCAACTTTGCCGGGCAATTGAGCCCACCAGATCGGGGTGGCGACTAAGAACAGGATTGGGAATAGGGCTAGCGTTTCCTGCCCGTACGACCTCCTCTAAAGTGTCGAAGCTCTGACGATGCCGCGCGTTATGAATCGCAAGCCGCTCTGGGTAAATTGGCGATGACGGGTGATGGGGGCATACCATTACACCGGGCAGTTGGTGCACCCGATGCCAATAGGTCTCGCCATAGGCCATGCGGTCGGATTCCACGCATTGTGGACAATACTGTAACACTTGGGGCGTTTTTACGGTTGAGGCCATGATGCCGGCCTGTCCAGCAATTCCCGATCCCGACCCAATCCGCATAGCGTGCCGAATCTCTCCAAGTTGGCTTGGCGCTAGAAACGGGGCAAAGTAGGGGAGCACGGTGTGATCAGCTATGATTCGATCTGAAGCATATCGATGGTTTGGTGGCAAGCGGCTCACTAAGGCGTCCACATGGCCAGGTAGGTCAACCACTGCCACCACCGTGTCGCTGCCAAACAAGTCTTCCAAGGTCGTTTTCTGATTGCCCCACATCATCCGCTCCTGATACCGGGCGCAAACACTGTAGAGCAGTTCATCCGGATACGGATCGGGAAAGAATGTAATCATTAAAGCCTCCGGTTAACTCACAAATGCATCCATCGGCTGGATCCATCCAGCTTTTTTCAATGCGTCGTACGCGGAGATCCTCGCTTTGGAGCCGGTTTGCACGATGGATTTTAAGACCACGCCTTCACTGGCGATTTCAGGCTTTTTAGCGGTGCGATTTTTGGCCGATGCCGCCGTCTTCTTGTACAGCAAGTCTTGAGGATTTTCCGTAGTTTGCATCAACTTCCTGGCTCGCTCCAACGCATTCTGTCGGATATCAAGAAGAGGAGTAGTTCCGTCCGATCCCAGGGATTCAACCGCCTGTTGAGCGACTATTTCGGGGACTCCAGCCTCGATCAACCACCCCACTAACCCCGATTCGCTGGCTGGTAAACTGTTCTCAGTTTGTTTTTTTAACCTATCCAAACGCCCAATCGTGCTGACAGACCGTTCAGCCTCTTGCAGATAGCGTTCAACGTCCAGCGGTGCCACATCGTCGACCCCTTGCAACAGGCGGATATTACCCGTCCGAAGAGCTGCCAAGATAGGAGAGGCCAACCGTAAACTGTCCTTGGCA
>JAKAAL010000483.1 GCA_021802375.1 Bacillota bacterium
TTCCGTAAACCGGGCACGGTTTAAAAGACCGGTGAGGGTGTCGTGGTCAGCTTGATAGCGGATATGCTGCTCTAAAGCGCGTTCGTGACTAACATCGCGAGCGATGCCAGAAAAGAATTTTGGACGCTTTTGCTCGTCGTAATGACACTGCAGCACGGCGGACACGGGAACGGCGTGGCCGTTGCGGTGCATAAGCCAAAGGTCACCGCGCCAAACACCCTGTTCTTTCGCCGTCTGCAACTGTTCTTCCATGCCACCTGACCTCTCGTGGTGCATATCGGAGAGCTTGAGATCGTTGATCGTCTCGGTCTCATCAAATCCCAGGACGAGGCGGCTGGTGCGATTCAAATAACGGATGCGCCCATTTACATCGACAATGATGACCAAGTCTCGACTATGTTCGACGATGGCGGCCATCTTAGAGAATTATGACCTGGCGCGCCGCACCCTGGATGATTTTCGCCAGTATGGCTTTCGCGTGTTGCTTGATGATTTTGGGACGGGGTATTCTTCCCTTAGCCATCTGCGCGATCTGCCTATTGATGGCATTAAGCTGGATCGATCCTTTGTCGAGCAGTTACCTGATCGACCCAGAGAAACCGCGATCGCCCGTTCCACCATTCGCCTGGCGCACGATCTGAACTTACAAGTCACCGCAGAGGGCGTTGAAACGGCTCGGCAGGCAGAATTCCTCACCCAAGAAGGCTGCGACTTCCTGCAAGGGTATGGCATTAGTCACCCGCTGGATGGGGAGTCCTTTATTCTTTGGCGCCAGGCTTACCGCCCCCACCCCATCGCCTAGAGCATAATTCGACATCACCGAAGAAAACCGTGTTCAAGCATTTGGCCGCTAGGTAGGAACCCAAAGCTCCCACCTGGCCGTGCTCGCTATCGCCTTGCCGCGCTGAGCGGCTGCCCGCCGGGATCGGCCATGGAACTCTTTTTCTCGACCTCACATATGGGGAAGTGTACCGCCCCATTTGCGTTGAAAGGAGCATGGCATCCATGGCCCGATTTGATTCTACCTTTACTCCCTACCATCCCTTTGGGAGCCGCCCTCTTCGTTTAGAAGCATCCGGTACCGACGTCGCCATTTTGCAAGCGGGATATAACACTCTAGTGAACACCTTGGCCCTACCCGACGACTCGTTAGGTGCGGTGATTACCATCACGGGAGAGTTTGACGCCGCGACCAAGGCCGCCATAGAAAATCTTCAGCGCTACTTTGGTTTGGCCGTCGACGGAGAGGTGGGCTCATCCACCTACTTCGCTTTTGGCCATGGAGTGGGCGCCGAGGAGACGTACGGCGGGCCCGCCTATGGCAGTCGACCGCTGTCTTTGGGAATGTCCGGAGGTGACGTGACCGTGCTGCAGAGCCGCCTAAGTTGCTTTAAATATGCCGACATGCTGGAAGCCCCCGCTACCGGCCTATACGATGAATCCACGGCGCAGGCCGTCAATGCCTTCAAACACAGTGCGCATTTAAATGGGGACACCGGGTTCTTTCATGAGGAGGCGGTGGACTTCGGATTTTATAATGCCTCTTGGCTTTACACCTTTGCGGGCGGACGCCCCCTCTTTTGCGGGAGAAAGGGTCTGGACGTCGTGTTCATCCAATCCCTCTTGACGGGACTGGGCCACTATTCATCAAGGCTTACCGGCTATTACGACAGCGAGACCGCAGCCGCCGTGGAAGCATTTCAGGCAGCGGAGGGCCTGGTTATTGACGGCGTGGCCGGACCCGCTACGTATTATCAACTGGGCCTCAAAAATCCCAACCCACCACCCCACCCGCTTCCGCTGGCTTGGCCGACCACAACGATTAGCCTCTCTTCGGTGGGCTTAAATCCCATTGCTAGCGCCGTTTTGCGATCCGTAGGCGTTGCCTCGCTTACCGCGAACTCCTCACAGCCTCGACAATGGCTAAATGTCGTGGGCGATAATCTCCCCAGCCCGGATCAGTTTGGCAGTCCCTACACCACCTACGCCTTTACTTTAGCCGATCCCGCGAGCGGCTCGGTCTCAAAGCCCCAGGTCATGTTCGTGGTACCCTCGGGTCACGGAACCTGGGCAGGAACCCTCGAAGACGTTAACGACGGTTTTCCTTTAGGGCTGATCCATATCTATCCCAGCAACCCTACGGGCTCGTTACTGGGTTCAGCCGTCTTGGAGGGGAATTTGCTTAACCCGGGTTAGGCCAGTTCCCTTGGGAAAGCCGTTCTCCAGGCAGTAGACACTGCCTGGAGCCCGTCCATTTTGCGATCTCCCTAAATCCCTCCGGCAAAGAGACGATCACGAACTTTTCGCCCTCACTTCTACTAGATAAACTACGAATTTACCAGAATTAGTTAGATATCACTTGATTGATGGACATAAACACCTATTAACGGACTAATATCGGCCGAAAACGTCCTACAGTAGGGTTGAAACGAATTGGTTCGGTGAGGTATTAAAAAGGTGAACCGCTAAAGCACCCAGTGCTTGCGGCGGCAACCAAAATTGTGGCCTCAGACCTTGTGTCCGGCCCGACATTTGAGATAAGGAGGAGACTTTGATGGTAAACCGTGTATTCGATCCGATGGCAGAGATGAAGGCTATTTCTCGGAAACTCGAAGACCCATTGAGCCTCTTCGACATTAACCCGTTGTCGGTGCGAGTGTCCCAGATTCCGATTGACTTGTATGAGACCGCAGGCGAATATGTCGCCCAAGTGTATCTTCCAGGGTTTGCTCAAGAAGACATCCACGTGGAGCTTAAGGATCACGAACTATCCATCCACGCTGAACGCCGTATGCCGGACAGCGACGGCTTAACGTGGATCCAAGTGGAGTCCGCCTTTGGCTCATTCCACCGTAGCATTCGACTCGGTACCGGAACTCAAGAGGATCAAGTGGAGGCGGCCTGGCAAAACGGAGTGCTCGTCGTACGAATTCCCAAGCTCCCCGAAAAGCAGGCCAAGGTCATCCCCATCCAGACCCGGAGCCAAGAGGCCGTATCGTCGGGAGTGTAGGGTAATTTTGTCCCGCCCAGGGTGATTTTTACACGCCACCCTGGGCTTTTCCTTTGCCTGTGTACTGGCGCACCTAGCACGATGATTAAGCGGAAACCAGCGTACGATAGCATGACCCCATCCGTCCTTTGCAATCCGTCTTCCGTGCGGTCTTCCAGAGCAGGGGCCGGGCGCGACCATGGGCTCCAAGGTTGATGCTAAGGGCTTGGAACTGCCCGCCTTTCGTTTTCGGACCCGTCCAATCCAACGTGAGGATGACTTCGCGGGCGTCGCTCACCACGGTTGCCCAGAAACCGGTGGACGCGTTTCATGGCACGTTTCGCGGTGGTGGTCCCTGCCATGACCAAACTTCGTCCCATGGCGGCGATGCCTAAGACGGGATTCCGCAGGAACGCCCAGGTGAGGGCCGCGATCGTGGTCCGTTGAGATTTTCGCAACGTCCCGTGAGTTGCAAACCATGTCATGATAGAGTGTAATGGAATCATGGTGGACCTCCTCGAAGGCATTAGATTGCACGATTCCCTTCGCCATGGAGACCACCCATTCCTTTGAAAAGACAATTCTGATTATTAATAAGAGAAACCTGGGGATGACTCAGGTAAGCGCCACACGCTAGGAGATTACATGAATACGCGAGCGTATGCCGTCATCGATACACCGTTTTGGAGTTTGTGTTGTATAGTGGGACTAGAACCCTATCTCTGGTCCACGTGGGACGCCCTTCTGGTCCCCGCTTTGGTGCAACAACAACTTTTTCATCAAATTCGTCCCGTCTCGCAACAGCAACTCTTTACCGAAGCCCTGCATGCGGGACGTTTACACATTCAGGATCCGCACACGCTCATTACCACATTAAGCAAAGGAGAGCGTGCTGTACTATCCTTAGCACAAGAGCAACACATCGCGGCGTTGCTCGATGATTATCGGCCCCACCAACATGCCGCTGGTTTAGGAATCACCGTCATCGGTGTCACCCAATTTTTGATACGATTACTCTATCAGGGCACACTAAGTGTGTCGGAAACCGAGCACCATTTCGAGCAATTGCGCCAAACCGGCGCGACCAGTCCGTTGTTCTTGCAATGGGCCGCGCAACACATCCAGCAGAAAGGTAGACGCGGGACATGGCCTTAAATCATCTCGAATTAACCCCAGAGCAAACAGCCACCATTGAGTAGCTGCGCATTCTAGGCAACCTGTCTGAACAAGAGGCCAGGGTTTTGATCATTAGCGGGGGCCTCCAAGCTCTTCGTTGGCATGTCGCCGTGCGGTTATACACGAGCCGCCCGCTATCGGTCAGTGACGTCGCTGATCAAGTGGGAGTCTCCCGTGGGGCCTGCATTGAATGGTTTCATCAGCATGGCGTGGCTCCTTTTTCCCCACCCGAAGAGGCACCCTCCGTGGAGCGACACCTTAATGCATGGCTTGATCGCGAACTCCATTAGAACAAACCATCCTGGCAAATCATATCGAGCGCATGACCGCTTTTTTGTGATTTTTCACGTTTGCGGTCTGCTGTATATCGTAAACCATTGTTCCTCCACGCTGATTTCTTAACAGTTCCCCCGATGGACTACTCGCGTTGCCAGAACCTCTTGTCCTTCGGCGGGGTGGCTGAAGCCCGACCAGACGAGCCACTTGTTGCGCGAGTTGG
>JAKAAL010000484.1 GCA_021802375.1 Bacillota bacterium
GACAGTGTGCGCCTGATAAAGATCAATATAATCGGTGTGCAGGCGTAACAAACTTTGGTCAACGGCCTCTAGAATATGCTTTCGGCTAAGGCCTCGTTGGTTGGGCGTTTCGCCCATCGTCCCAAAGCATTTCGTAGCCAGAACGACCTCGTTTCGACGCCGTGGCAACCATTTTCCTAAAATTTCTTCCGTGGCCCCGGCACGGTCTGTGCCGCCGCCTAAGGGGTAAACGTCAGCGGTATCGATAAATCGTATGCCCGACCCGAACGCGCGATCTAAAATCCGCACGGCTGTGGATTTGTCGGCCTGATTGCCGAACGTCATGGTGCCCAAGGCTAACTCCGTTACCTGTAGACCGGACTGGCCTAAGTTTCGCCACTGCACGATACTCGCCACCTCATCCCAGTTCTAGATGGGAGCCTAGAACGTAAATTGCTCCTCGTTGACCACAAATCGCCAAAACGGTTCTATGTATGAGGCCCCCTTGAGCAGATCTTTCGCGTACTCCTGTAAAAAAGCGCGCTGCCGAGTCGAGGGATAGGCTACCAACTCTGCTTTTTTGGCCGTATCCGCCAAAAAAAACGAGGCGCACAAATGGTCCCAGATGGTCTGCAGGGTCTCGTCGGAGCAGCTTTGAATCTTCTTCACCGCTTGGTCGATCATTGCGTCGTTCGTCATGAACAAACCTCCCCTGACAAGGTGAGGTTATTATAGCAAACTCTAGCTCGGCCGGCATTTAGGCGTCGGAGGGGCGCTTCACAAAAAATTCCGCACAATACGGGCAGTAGTACTGCGTACCTGAACTTAATCGCGTGAGCACGGCTCGCCCGGAACATTTTGGGCAACGTGTCAACACCTCAAGAACGGCCACGGTCGAGGCCTCCGTTTGTCAGTCTTACTATCTACGACCCTACTATATGGCAGCCGACGGTATTGGTGAAAACGCCATGCCACCGACCATTCAGGTACAAAACGGTTTCTTGAGCTTACGAACCAAGGCGGGTTCTGCGAGATATCAAATACTCGTCAAGAGCCCGCCGCTCCTTCCAGCAGGTAAAGACACTATACCGCCTGCTGCTGATTCCTGCGCTGGCGGGGCTTAAGGTCTTCCAAGTCGCCCACATAGCTGCACTGAGGATAATTTTCACAGACCGCAAACACGTCACCAGTACGCTGAAGTGTGCGATAGATGAGATGGTGGTTGCGGCAGCGGGGACAGCGAATTGGACCATTAGGCATTGAATATGCACCTCCAAAGTTTGTGATTGTGAGCACGTTCTCATTCTATCACACTCTCCCCGAATTAATGCAAGGCATGCTTAAATTTTCCGAAGGGCTTGGGTAGAGCCGCTTTGCCCTGTAACTACCCCTTCGATAGTTGACGGAAGTTACGTCCCTGAGCTGCGGGTTCCGCAAGCTGGGCTCTTCATGACTCCGGGCGTCATGGGAGCAGCGGCGGCACCATCCAAGATGCTAACGCCAGTTCCGTTGATGCTTGCGCTCACGCGTCATCTTCCCTTTAGAGGGGCCGCTATCTTTTTTCTTTCTGATTTGTTGCGGATTACGTACATCGCTTCAAGGGGTTGGTCACCGCCGCCATGACCAATGATTTTGTCTCTTGGCAAACCGGGTCTTGGCTAACACCGGTGGCCAAGCCCAAGGCGGCCATCCCGCCATCGTTCGCGATAGGCTTGGTGTCTTCTGCGAAACACGCTTGGCCGACGACACTGATGACGTAAGCAAGACGCCAAGAAATATCGACAAGCGTGGCCTTGAGCCGATACCTGACCATCAGGTACCTCCTGGCGCCAAGATCTAGACGCCGCAAGAAAACAAAATTCTCCTGCCATCGACATAAACTGGTAGGAATTCCGCATCCGATAGCGAATTTCGAGGTTACAGCCAGGCTCGGCACCGTAGACAACTACTTTTCACAATAGAAAGATGGAGCGGCCGACATGTCAGAAACATCACAACGCGAGGCCTTGCCGGCCGTATTACGCCGGCTGATGCTGGGCCAAAGTTTATCTATTACCGGGGATACTTTCACTCAGGTGGCCATGGCCGTCTTTGTGCTCAAGATTAGCCACCACAGTCCAGTCGCACTAGGATTGGTGCTTTCGATGATGTATGCGCCCCGTTTGGTTATGGGGTGGGCAGCCATGGGGTGGATTGACCGATGGAACAAACGTCGCATATTGCTAGTATCGGACGGGGCAAGAGCGATTTTGGTCCTTAGCATTGCCCTCATCCACACGTTCTTCTGGACGCTTGCGGCCGTGTTTCTCATCTACGTTTTTCAGATGGTATATCATCCCACGGTGAGATCGATCCAGCCGGTACTGGCTGGATCCACCGAAGCCAACCGGGTAAGCGTGGCGCGCCAGGAGCAATGGTCCCAGGCGGGTCATATCATCGCCTACATAGCGGCAGGATTTCTCTTCCTACAATTTGGCGCGTCGCTGGGATTTATCATTGATGCCATTTCCTATGTGGCCGCGGGATTGTCGATTATTTCTTTGCCCGCATCCTTATCCGTGTGGCAGACCACGGAAACGAAAGACGCCTCGTATTCCGCGCAAATTCGAGAGGGGCTACACTATACCCGTTCTCATCGCTTGATTATCATGTTGATCATCATTTCTTTCGTAGCCATGGTCGGATCCGCCGGTAGCGGCACCCTTTTAGCCCCGGCTATGGCACGGATGTGGCATCAGCCAACGGCCCACTATGCCTGGGCCTTATTAGCCATATCCCTTGGCATCATGGTGGGAGCGTACCTGTTAGAAGTCAAGGGCAGTCAATTGGGGCTGCGCGGCTTGCTAGTGGCAGGGTTTGCAGTGACCGGCCTCGCCACCCTTGTCTTAATTGCTCTCCCTCCCCACTTATGGATGGTAATGCTCATCTTGGCGATTGCCGGTGTCGGCAACGCCGCATTTTCCACTAGTATTATGGTGTGGCTGCAGCAGAGTCTGCCTTTTGACATTCGTGGTCGCGTCATGACCTTGCGCAGCATGCTGATGGGCCTAGGTGGTATGGTAGGAAGCTATGGTGTAGGTGCGATCATTAATCATTCCATTCGGCTTGGCTTTTGGGCAGTCGGAGCCGTGATGCTATGTTGTGGCGCCATTCTCCTCGTTCCCTGGTTTTTCGCGGCAAAGAGTGATGCGCCGGTGGCCGCCTCCCTATAGTTGAGGGCGGGCACCGGTGTCACTACGGGTATCGCCGCGATGCCAAATTTAGGCCTGCCGGCTTAGCTTTCGCCACCAAGGCCGCCGTTTGTTTTCTAGTAGCTTTCGGACTTGCAACACGAGTTCTTTATCACGGAAATCTAGCATGCGATTACGTTCCCGTTCCATATCCTTGGCCAACTGCTGCTGGCGGTCTAACTTCTCCAACAATTCCTCGCGTAAAAACTCCATCTCTTTCCGCATTTGGTGCTGTTCGGAGCCAATTAAGCTCAAACTGTCGCCAAGTTTTTGCCGAAGGTTGGTTAGGGCTTCGCTTAGACTTATCGGAGTGGCATCTTCGTTACTGACGGTGATCATCATCGGCACGCCATTTTCGGCCAATGCTGCTTCTACCTGGTCCGAGCTGCGACCTCGAGCGTACTGGTCGCGAATCTGGGCGAGCACACTCACGGCGTTCTTTGCAATGAGGTAGTTTCGATGATTCTTGCGAGTGTTCAGATGGTGGCCATGCTGGGCCACGTAGCGCCGAATGGTTCGGTCTGGAATCCCCGTCGATTTTTCCACTTCGGCAATGCTAAGCCATTCTTCGTCCATAACTTATTCTCCTCCCAGACCTCTACCGAATCGGCTACCTGGCCGCAATCCGCGAGAGGTAATATATTCCATTTTAACCACTTTACGGGAACTACACAATAGGTCAGACCTCGGTCATGAAGCTTACTGTCCCTTCTCGCCACAGGGGAGTAAGATAAATCTAACGTGGCCAAAGCGGATCCGGGCCCATTGAGGAGGAAACCCATGACCAACGAGCATGAAACCCGTCAACACCAATTAATGGAGATCTTGTCGCAGGCACACTTGCCGACGCGTGGCGACGAACTGGCTAAGCGACTCGGAGTAACTCGCCAAGTCGTCGTGCATGACATCGCTTTGTTGCGCGCCTCCGGTGTTGAGGTCGTGGCCACGCCCCGTGGATACTATCTCGATCACGGGCAAAGCGGACATCGACGCGAAGTTCTAGCGGTACGGCACAAACCAGAGCAAACCGCGACAGAACTATATGCCTTGGTCGACCATGGCATCTCGATCGTCAATGTGCAAGTCGAACACCCCGTCTATGGCGAGCTGACCGCATCCCTTCGCATTGCTTCCCGCCTCGATGTCGACCAGTTTCTATCTCAAGTGAAACACCATCATGCCCGCTTGCTGTCCGACCTCACCGATGGCTACCACATGCATCTGGTCGACTATGCAGAACCCGACCACTTGCAAAAGGCCGTACGGGCATTAAGTGCGCACGGCATACAAGTGTTTTTCTAATCGAGATTACTCAAATGTGCTAACATGTGTACATACACTAGTCGAGATCGTACGGCGTTTGCCTTTCGTCGCATATGGTGAAGGTTTAAGACCGTAGTTAGGATCGTGCATAAATGGAAAACGACGGCAAGAAGACGGCACAGAT
>JAKAAL010000485.1 GCA_021802375.1 Bacillota bacterium
TTTACACGCCATTTCGTGCAATGACATCCGCGGCGCTGCCCCATACCCGCTGAACACATCCATCAGGTCAATGTGCGATTCTTCGTCAAACCGCTTTCGATAGCCATGATAGGGTTCGCCAAACTGATAGAACACCGGCGCCGCAATTCCATGCCGAATGGCCCTCAATACCAGTGTCGTCAAGTCAAATCCTGATGAATTCCAGCCAACCAGTCGCGGGCGGGCTTCGTCGATGATCCGAAAAAACTCCGTCACCAATTCTGACTCCGGCGACTGGATCCGCCCCAACGCGGTAAGTCGTCGCAAGGACCCACTGTCATCCACAATCGCGGCTGCAACCGCCACCACTTGATGAAATGCGGGTTTGAGGAAACTAGAACCTCCCCCCGTTTCCTCAACGCGATGCTGCAGCATCGATGCCCGTACCTCATGATCGGGTGCCGAGTTTGACATCTCTAGCCAAACACGGCCCGAGTCGGCATCAGGCACCGTTTCAATGTCGAATATCATCCACATAGAGATCGCTCCTACAAATTCAGCACAATTACCGTCGGGTAGGTCATTTCTTCAATCGCAAATTCCGGTCCTTCTCGTCCAATCCCGGAATCTTTGATGCCCCCATAAGGCATGTTATCGGCTCGATAGGAGCTGCTGTCGTTTACCATCACGCCACCCACCTGCAATTGACGCGCGGCATGCATGGCAACCGTTAAATTTTGGGTAAAAATTCCTGCCTGCAACCCATAGCGGCTTTGGTTAGCCCAATCGAACGCCTGGTTTATATCTTCATATGGCACCAATCCCGCAAGGGGAGCAAACACTTCTTCAGACATCACCCGCATCGACGGTGCCACATGCTCCAGTAATATGGGAGGTACCATGACCCCTTGGCGTGAGCCTTGGACCAACGTTTTCGCCCCAGCAGCCACTGCCTCGCGATACCACAGATCGGCCCTATCCGCTGCCGCCTCATTAATCATCGGTCCTACGTCAGTAGCCGAATCCTCGGGATTGCCCACCACGAGTTTCTCGGTAGCATGCACCATCGCTGCACGAAACGGCTCCCAAATCTTGTGATGCACGTATATCCGCTGTACCGCGATACAGACTTGTCCAGCATATCCATAAGCTCTAGCTGCTAAAGTCTGAGCCGCCAAATCCAGGTCGGCATCCTCATGGACTATGTTGGCCGAGTTATTGCCTAATTCTAGCAACACGGGTTTTAATGCCGCCTGAGAGCGAATAATTTGGCCCACTGCAGCCGACCCAGTGAAAGTAATCAGCTTCACCCGGGCATCTTTCACTAACTGTTCCCCGACCTCGGAGCCCTGGCCCGTAACAACATTGATCCACCCCTTCGGCACTCCAGCCTGATTAAGCAGCCGCGCAAGTTTCAACGAAGTGATTGGTGCCGCCGGCGCAGGTTTCAATACCACGGGGTTGCCAGCTGCCAGTGCCGGCCCCACTTTATGCAATACCAAATTTAACGGAAAATTGAAGGGGGTAATGGCCAATGTGACCCCGTAGGGTTTCCGGATGGTGAACGCCAAGCGATTTTCCGCGCCGGGATTGCCCCCTATGGGAATCTCAGACCCTTTGAGCGTTCTTGCCGCAAGTGCTGAATAACGAAGCGTCTGTTGCCCTCTGGCAACTTCAACTCTGGCGTCTTTGATGGGCTTCCCGGCCTCCTGGGCAATAGTCTTTGCAAAATCTTCCCCTTGTTGTGCTAACAACTCTGCAGCATTTTCCAATACCCGATAGCGATCGAAAACTGGCCATGAGGTTCCAAATGCCCGAGTGGCGGATTCTAGCGCATAATTCAACGAGTCGGCCAATGCTTCTCCTACTTCAGCCAAAGGCTCTTGGCGGTATTTATGTTGTACGACGTAGTATCGATATGCCGCGGTTTCTTCTCCATTGATAAAAAAGCCATAACGATCCATAGATAAATCCTCCTCTATTTAATTCTTCATTCGGTGATCCCGGCAAAGTCCAGATAGTGATGGATCGCAACGGGTGCATAATGCACGGCCACAGTGTGTGCAATATATCGCTGCCCATCGTCCGTGCTCTTCGCAATGAATCGCCATCGCAGAAGACGGTCGCCAGGTCGATCTAGAAGAGCTCCTTGATCGCTTGGAAGAAGGTTGTTGACGTATCTGACGGTAGGCCGCGGTAATTTCTTTCATTTGTTGTTCATGCCGCCTGCGTGCGCTGTCATCAATGCGATACTGATCGGGGTGATGCATTTTAACTAGTCTCAAATAGGCCTGACGCACCTCTTCTGCAGAAGCGCCAGGCTGAATTCCTAAAATACGCCAAGGATCCGTCATTTCCCGGCCTGGCATTTTACTGGTCGCCTCCTAAAGCTTGCGCAATATCCGCCAACAAGTCCGCCGCATCTTCGATTCCCACAGACAGCCGAATCAAACCATCGCCAATGCCCCGCGCCTCTCGAGTAGCCCGTGGAATTGCCGCATGCGTCATGGTTGCTGGATGACCCACCAAGGACTCCACCCCGCCTAAACTTTCTGCCAAGGAAAATAGGCGAAATTTCGCCAATACGGTTTTGGCAGCTTCTAGGGCATAGTCAGGGGAACCCTCTAATTCAAATGAGATCATCCCGCCGAACCCTTTCATCTGCCGGGTCAGAATCCCGCGCGTCTCTCCTTCGAACAAGCCAGGATAATAGACTCGACGAACTCGGGGGTGTTCATGCAAGAATTCAGCAACCTTCATTGCATTCGCGGTGTGGCGCTCCATTCGCAACGCTAAAGTTTTTAGCCCCCTAAGAGTCAACCAAGCCTCAAATGGGCCAATAATCGCCCCTGCCGCATTTTGTAAAAATTTTATGCGGTCGGCTAGTTGGTCATCGTTTACCATAATGGCTCCACCAAGTACATCAGAATGTCCCCCAATGTATTTGGTTGTGGAATGCACGACAATGTCGGCGCCATGTCTCAACGGGTTTTGCAAGTATGGTGAGGCGAAGGTGTTGTCCACCACAACCAGTAAACCATGTGTATGCGCCACATCTGCCAACTTCTCTATATCATATACTTGCAACAAAGGGTTGGTCGGAGTTTCCACCCACAAAATTTTCGTTTCCTGCCGGATTACATTTGTCAATTGGGTGCTGTCGCTTAAATCGACGTAAGTGACCGGATGGGATTCTTGATGAACCTGCTGAAATAATCGATATACTCCGCCATATAAGTCATGTCCGGCAATGATATGACTATGGGGACCCAATAATCGCACCACAACATCGCAGGCCGCTAACCCCGAAGCAAACGCAAAGGCGTGTCGGCCATACTCTAGGGAAGCCAGCGCCGTTTCCAGTGCCAAGCGGGTTGGGTTGTCGCCACGTCCATATTCAAATCCTTTGTGGTGTCCCAAGCTTTCCTGGGTGTAGGTACTGGTCGCGTAAATTGGAACAATAGTAGCTCCTGTTGCCGGGTCAGGATCTTGTCCCACATGAATTGCCCGCGTAGAAAATCCGTGTTGTGTCGTTTTGTCCATTTTGTCCTCGTGGTTTCGATTTTAGATACCCTACTATTTAAACAATTTTCCAGGGAAAAAGAAACCACAAAAGTGTGAATGAACTTAGCTATTGACCGCCACGGCATCCCACGATTCATCCATAATGGTGCCATCCGCATTCAATTTGAAACGAAAGGGCGCATAATTGGTATTGGGATCATAGTAAAGTCGGTCATAAGCCTCATTGGGCAACGGTTCGATATTTATGTAGTCGTAATTGATATAAGTGGTCGATTGAATGCCTTTCGGTTCATACCCCATGCGCTTTTCAATTCCAGCTAAATTCACCGGAATTTCAAAGTTGACATAGTAAGTAGCGCTGCCCTGGTCTTGGGCAGGGCCAAAATTATAGTATCCTGGAATCACACCACTGCCGATGTAGGATTGATTACCGGTAGCCAGCAACATATTGACCCCTATATTGTTACCTGACAAAGTTGGCGCATTAACCACTTGCTGGACTGGGCGAGGCATAGCAGCAATGCTGTTGGGATTGCCGCAACCCGCAGCCAACAGTCCTATCACCCCTATTCCTATCAGTCGACGATATCGATGGAGCGCCGATGTGATCCGCATCGCGATCATGCCTCCTCCCCACCATCATATAAACAAGGAGGCATCTCTATGCTTAAACGATGACTATCGGCGTCGTGTGAATAGTTTCGGTATCATCGTGTCATTGGTATTCAATCCCCGTGTCAAAATTAACATGAACAAACGAAAATCGGCTTCCAATGACCACCACGGATACTGCCAAGTTGCAGGTTTATTACGTTCAATGAACACATGAGAATACCATGCTAACCCGTATCCCAATACTGGCGCTAAGAGCACATAATAGACATTTAACGTAAAGAGTGCGGTCAATATGCTTAGTAGGGACAATCCGGTCCCGACAAAATGCAACAACCGGGTACCTGTCTCACGATGTTGATCCAGATAATAAGGCCAGAAATCGTCAAAAGAGCGAATTTTCACAGATGTTCACCTCTACCGCTGTATTCGCGATCAGAATAGAAAATTCCTGCTACAGCGTACTTTCGAAACTCAGATAAGTCGACGGTAGTGTAACTCCGGATCAACAACATAAAAGTGGCCATGAGTTGT
>JAKAAL010000486.1 GCA_021802375.1 Bacillota bacterium
CAACATCAGCGAATACCAATGGTCCGTGCTTTTCAACCGCACGTTCGATACGTTGGGCAATCTATCCGTAGCCCTCATGGTTTGGCTGGGCGGCATGGCCGTGGTCCACCGCAGCATTGAGATTGGCGTGCTGTACGCCTTCACGTCCTATATCCGACAGTTTTTCAATCCGATCAACTCCTTAACGCAACAGTGGAATACGCTCCAGTCGTCGATGATTTCGGCTGAACGCATCGGCGGCGTGCTCTTGACGAAAAATGAGATTCCCGACCCGGTTGAACCCGTGGTCCTCCACCGGCGGGTAGAAGATGGCCAGTTTGACGTGGAGGGTCGAGTGCGATTTGATCACGTTACCTTTGGCTATTCTCCTGAAAAGATGGTTTTGCAGGAGATCGACTTCACCGTCGAACCCCAAAGTTTCGTCGGTTTCGTTGGGGAGACCGGTGCGGGCAAGAGCACGCTAATGGGTCTGCTTACCCGTTTTTACGATGTCAACCAGGGCTCCATTTCCATCGATGGCATCGATATTCGACGATTTTCCCAGCAAGATCTCCACCGTTTGATTGCGATCGTGCAACAAGAAGTCAATCTCTTTTCCGGAACCGTCGCCGACAATTTGCGGTTATTCAGAAGCGAAATTAGCGACCGTGCGGTGCAGCAGGCGGCGGAGATCGCTGGCGCGGATGAATTCATCCGCGCCCTTCCGGGCGGCTATCAGTCGTGGCTGACGGCCAAAGGCGCCAACCTCTCGCTGGGGCAGCGCCAACTGCTTGCCTTCGCTCGCGCCTTGACCCTCAACCCTAGAATTCTCATCTTAGATGAGGCCACCGCCAGTCTCGATTCCCATACCGAAATGATCTTGCAACAAGGTCTTACTCGGATTGCTGAAGGCCGAACCACCTTGGTCATCGCCCATCGCTTGTCGACCATTCGCCAAGCCGATATGATTTATGTCATGGACCATGGCCGCATCGTGGAACGGGGAAACCATCGCGACCTGGTCGCGCAGCAAGGCTACTATGCGGAACTGGTAAGGAAATCCTCGCCGACCACCGTTGAAGACGCTGAATAACAGGAAAAAGGAGATGAGTGCATGCTTAAAGGCATGACGTTTGGCTGGGGAGCTCAACGCGGCGACTATCGCAAAGCCGCCACGCGCGACTCGTTAAAAGCTTTAAAAGATACCGGGGCCGAGTGGATTGCCCTATCCTTTTGGACGTGGCAAGCCAACGTCTTCTCGACCGAGATCGAATTCGATTACGGCTATACGGTCACCGATCATGACCTCCAGCGTGTGATTGAAATGGCTAGAAACCTCGATCTTAAAGTGGTCATGAAGCCCGTGGTCAACTCCCGCGATGGCTTCTGGCGGGGCATGATTCAATTTCCAGAAGAGGCCGGCGGGCGTACCGACTACTGGCAGGCTTGGTTTCGCTCTTACCGCCATTTTATCAATCACTATGCTGAACTGAGCCAAGATTTTGCGGTAGATATGTTTTGCATCGGCTGCGAGATGGTCAAGACGGAGCATCGAGAACAGGAGTGGCTTCAGGTGATCGCAGACGTGCGCCAACGCTACGACGGACCTTTGATCTATAATGCGAATCACGGCAGTGAAGAGGCCATTACCTGGTTTTCCGCCCTCGATCTCATCGGAACCAGCGCCTATTATCCCGTGGCAACAGCACCGGGTAGCTCCTGGGAAACCATGGCCGAGAGCTGGAAAGCGGTCAAACCCCGTCTGGCGCGATTGGCTGATCGTTTTCAAAAACCGCTCGTCTTTATGGAAATTGGCTGTCGCAGCGCTAGGGGCGCGGCCCAAACGCCATGGGACTTCCTACATAAAGAGTGGCCGGTCGATCAGGCCGAACAGGCGGCTTTTTACCGATCTGCGCTGGAAACCTTCTGGAACGAACCCTGGTTCGAGGGATTTTTCTGGTGGGATTGGCGAACCCACCTGTATCCCCGCGACCAGGCTAGTCAAGACACCGGCTTCGACATTTATGGCAAACAAGCGGAAACGATCCTTCGCCAATATTACCAGCGAAGCGACAGATGATGTCGCTTATGCTGGGCTTAGGGTGACGAAGGCATGCGGATCAACTCCATCGCGCTCCTTCCCCAAAAACGCTTGGGACGCTTGACCTTCGTCGGCCCAAAGCCCCTCGCCCCGACCCACCGAAGGGTTTTGGCCATCTAACCCGCGACGGTGCTCCAGACCCTTGAGCGTTCTTCTGGGACCCTCCTCATTCGCCCGAGCCGTCCATCGCCCCATCCTGGGCCAACCTCGTCGGACCCCATGATCTCGGGTCCATCGAACCTAGGAGAGAACGATGTCACCGATCCATCGATTGGCTAAGGTGTATCTTCGGCATCGTGGTGGGCAGCTGCGCTCGTGATCGGCTGTGCTGGCGTCGGATATTACCTCCATCCTGAAGAGAGACCAACGGTTATCGCAAGATCGGCCAAAGTCGTTCTGCTCATCTTACGGGCCCCGGTGACAACGGCCCTGCCCTTGACCGGCCTTGCGCCCGTTCCCGGGATTACCCCATGGATGGCCCCCCGCTATCCCGGCCTGACGTCTCGAACCCGAGGTCTCCCCAAGCGCTACGATCTGATCCAACCGTATGTCCTTTCAGCGTACCGTCGATCGGCGGCTAGGGCGTTTTGGTCATCGGCGGCCATGGCGGAGGTCAATCGCTGGTACGCACCCGCAACGTGGGCGCATTTCGCGATTTCGAATGCCACCCTGACCCCCGTGGCCGACCTTCGCATCTACCCACCCCCGGCACACGCTGCCCGGGCACATGTTCTGGCTCGAAATCGCCTTAGCACCGTCTCGTGGCGGCACAACCGTGCAATATTGGGCGAACGAAGTCATAGCGCCGCCAAGGCCCACCAACACCTATCTGTCGTCCTCATTCGTTCAAGTCATGGTCACCGTCACCCGTAAAACGCATCCGATTCAGGTGCGCACCGTAAAGGTCACGGCCCCGACCATTATTGCCAGATTAGTCTATCTTGTGAATGGCCTGCGTTGGGGCCGACCCCTGGGACCAATGCCTGGACCGACGATGGGCGGTTTTCCTATCGTTGCGGAAACCGCGACGTTGGTGTTTCGCACTCAAACTGGACGCCACGTAACCGTGTTCACGACCAACAAGACTGGCTCGGTTCGGGTGGACGGGATCGAACTCGGCGACCTACAAGAAAGGGTACTCCGTGCGGCCTTAGCGATAGTTTCATCAAAGAACGCTTAGGTAGCCGATGCGGGCTGTCTAAGGCGGGGCGGGAGAATCGCCACGGCATCACTGCCAACTACAGGTTGCATGAACGAATATGCATTTGCCAAAACGTTCGAGCATAGTTCCAGCTCAGGCCTATTTTCCCCGAAGTGCGTTGGAGGAACGCGACCGTGCAAGGGGATTTGGGGCAAGACATTGGAGCGACTACGCGCTATGGAAAAGACGAGGCCGTCAGGCACCACGCGATAGATCCTCTGGCGGTCGTCAGCGGATTTACGCCGAGATCGAGCGTTAGCCCGTACGTAGAGGCACTGTTGGCATTTCGGGACCAAAGCAAATGGTTTGGCGGCGAGTAACCACTGCCTCCGGGACGGACGAGTCGACCAAGCTTCTCGGCTCGTCCCATCGCGGACGCCTTTTCGTTTAAGCGCCACTGGCCGTCCTTTGCGTATCACTATAGAGATGACAGCGGGCCCACTGCTTCACCCCAACTTCAATCATCGGCGGTGCCGTGGTTCGGCAGCGCTCGAAGACATGGGGGCAACGAAATTGGAAGGGACAGCCCGTGATCTCCAGTGAGAGGTCGGGAGGTTCCCCCTTGACCTCTACCGATTCATCGCGCTGCCCTCTTTGCTCGGGGTCGGGCGCGGCGGACACTAAGAGTTGCGTATAAGGGTGCTGAGATCGGTTCACGATCGCATCGGCACTACCCGTTTCGACGACCTGACCGGCATACATCACCAAAATACGCGATGCGACATAACGCGCGCCCGCTAAGTCGTGGGTGATATAGAGATAGGCAAGTTCCTGGGACTGGTTAAGGCGGCGCATGAGATTCAGTAGTCCCAGGCGCAAGGACACATCCAGCATTGAAACGGGCTCATCGGCGATCATGAGGCGGGGCCGATTGCCGAGCGCCCGAGCGAAGGCGACGCGTTGGCGTTGGCCTCCAGAGAGCTCGTGCGGATACTTAGACAAAAAGTTTTCAGGGGGGGACAAGTCTACCTCGGCTAACGTATTGCGCAATTGGTCCGCGAGCGCCTGGCGGCTTCCCCCTTTTACGGCTTTGGGAAAACTACGCTTCAAAATCGTTTGTACGGTCTGCGTGGGGTTCAAGGATGCAAATGGGTCTTGAAACAACATTTGCACTTCCTCACGAAACTCCTTCAGTTCACGGCCGCGAATGTGGCTCACATCGGTGCCCTGGAACTTCAGCGTCCCTTGGTCCGGCTCATAAAGCCGCACCAGCATGCGCGCCACGGTCGATTTTCCCGATCCAGATTCCCCTACCAAGGCCACGATTTCCCCTGCGTCAATGGTTAAATTCATCGACCGCAGCACCCGCGTCGCCCGCTTACCTTGACGAAAGGTCTTATCCACGTTAACCATTTCGATTAGTGGTTG
>JAKAAL010000487.1 GCA_021802375.1 Bacillota bacterium
CAATCCGGCTGCGGGCAGACAAATCCTTGCGGCCATCGCTGATTCAACAAATACTGACGACAGGCCTCGTCCGTCCCAAATTTCTGCGTCCAGCTGAGAAGGTTCATGGGCCATCCCTTCCATTTTTACCCGTATTTTCTTCTTATCATAACATATTTCCTCCACTCAGAGGAGCAACCCTGAGCCATCTTATTAAGTATGTACAGAAATGAAATTAATTATCGAGCGCCGCCTAAGCAAAAAAGGTTAGAAGGAGACAGCTCATAATAAAGAAGATTGCTCTAAATCCCATCACCGTCTATGAATTACAGTGGCAGCAGAAAATGTCCCTCTGTGCTACTTGACAATGTTTATGGGTCAAAAAACCAATCCTTCTGGGAAGTTTTCATACAAAAGGTGTTGAACCACATCCTCAACTTGAGCATCGGTGGTTGATGCAGCTTTTCGCAATACGGCGAGAGCGTCTCGCAACTCTTGCTCCCCCGGACGTTGTTGAGGCCATCCCTGCACGTGGCTCTGTGCCCAAACTATCGCCAAGCGTTCTAGTAGCGGTGTCGGCCGATGCGGTCCCAAGGCGAAAAGAGTCTCGAGTATTTCCTCAAACTGCTCATCAGGCATCGGGTCGAGTTTTCGAAATATTGCCGCCACATTGCGTAAGTCGTCCTGTCCAATGCTTTCATAGGGCCAGTTCGGATAGTTGGCACGGATATACACCATCAATAAACTTCCCAGTAATTCTATATTCATTGTTATGCCTCCTTGTTATGTCAGCCTCCAACCATCACCTATCCCATATCCTCATTCTTCTTCCAGAGTACATGACTGTGTACTTCGTCACAATAACATGCACCCGTGAATCTTGTGGTGCATCAACCATTGCAGTCGGATAAGAGACCCCCCGTTCGCGGACTAACCCGAGAGCCGGTCCCCTTCTTTATCCACCGTCATGCAGTAAATGGCCCGAAACCGAACGGGGAGAGGCGCTGGGTTTTGATGAAACACAGAGTGTCGAACCGTGGATGGCCGCACGAGATGCATGCATGGAGGAGATCAGGCTAGTTCGCATGCCGAATCTTGCCATACTGCCGTCCCCCACGATCCGGCGGGAAGCCAACAAATCCCTGGATCCATCGCTGATCTCAGAAGCACTGGCGACGCGCGATATCTGACCCAAATTTCGGAGTCCATCTGAACCCTCTTATCAACTATGTTTTCATTTGATCATAGGCGGAATATCGGAGACGTCATTGTTCTCCATGGACACGAATGGACAATCTACTCAGGAAAACAAAATCTCTTGTAAAGAAAAATTAATCGGACGACAAAAAGACCATGCTCAACTCATGAAACAGCGTAGCCATCGATATTCGGTCATTTCTCGGCACAACATGCCAGCGAATCTCATGAGAACAGCCTGAAGCGGAAGGGTATTATCCTGGTTCGGTCGTGTGACCTCCCAGCGGATTCATAAGCGCACTACACCTCATCTTGGCCGCCACAATCCTTTGTTCATATGTGTCAGTACCGTCGACATCAAAGGCGCTCGGTTTATCACGAGATGCCCTTGTTGCAACACGTTTCAATTCAGATCCATTCCCTCCAGCATGACGATGTCAAGCACCTAAATCAGGCAACATAGTTTGGGCTTGGAAAACAAATTGAGGAACGGTTTTTTGAAGCGAGTGCAGGATTCCGAGGACTGAATTCATGGGCCTATGTCTGTTCGATGCGAGGTTTTTCAGTGCATGAAAAAATTCCTGCGGAGCAAGCTCCAACTGATAGCGTAAAAAATCATCCGGATGCTGAATGTCTGTGTAACAGAATCCAGCAGGTACACGGAAATCTTTAAGATTTGCCGTCACTAACACGTCGGCTCGGCTAGCAATAGCTGCGGCGAGGACATGACGGTCTTTTTCATCATTTGGCATCGCCGAAACGATGTGAGCATAGCAATCACGCTCTACCATTGCTTCGGGGAACGCATCCTTCATGATCCCGAGCAAATACTTGGCACCAGCCTGCGCTTTTGAGGCATCGACCTGTGATTTCTTCATATAGGTCCGTTCCAACTCATCCAAGACGTCGGGACTCCATCGGATCTGACAAATACCGACTTCCGCAATAGTCAGAATGACATCGCGAAGATTCATGGGGAATAGCACACATGTATCCAGAAACGCAACGAAAGCCATCTCTATGGCTCCCGTTCGGCGAAATCATCCGAGTCATACAATCCTAAAGACTCCGACACCCGCACCATCTCACTAATATTGGCTTGGCGCCGTGCGTCCCGTGTATTCTTGTAATCCAAAAGATCGCCAAGTCGTATCCGACGGTGAGATCCCACCAAGTGATAGCATATCTTTCCCTCTTCCAATAGGCGAATCAAGTACGGACGGGACACTTGGAGCAAATCGGCGGCTTGTTGTGTCGTTAACTCCTGTTCGTAATGCAAAATGGAGACAGAATTGCCCTTCGCCAATTGTCGTGCCGCCTCCATCAAAACGCGCACCAGTAATGGGGGGAGTTTGACCTCTCCATGCTGGTCATCCATCAGGATGTAGTTTCTGTGCGGATTTGCCACCAAGTCCCCAGCCACTCGCTTAATGGGTTCCAGATCGTATTCCTCTGGCCCGATTAATATTTGATCAGCCATCGCTGCGCCTCCTTTTCACGAGTGAGTCTATCCGATCTCTAACCGAATTATACGAATCTACCGAAACAAGCGCAATACACTTTCTTGAAATCGAAGTGCTAAATTCGATGAAATCCGTCTTGTAACCACAACTTTGGTTTGTTCTTGATCGTCGTGCCTTTTTAAGCACCATCGTCTACAAAACGGTGATAATAAGGGCAAACAGGTTTTAGAGCTAGGAGGCACGAACATGGCACTGCGCGATGAGTTGATTCACCGGATTTCCCTTTTACCTGAGGAGGCTTTGGAGGATGTAGCCCGTTACATCGATCAGGTCATGACTGCCGCACCAGAATCCTATAAAACGGCACACGTAGATGCACTGCACAGCATGCAGGAAGGGATCGCTTTGCATCTCGACACCAAGCGGTTAACACGGGAAGAACTGCATGAACGCCTTTGATTTTTGCGATACGAATGTGTTGTTGTACGCTCACGATACGGCCTCGCCGGCCAAACAAGAGCGAGCGCAAGAGTTGTTGGAACGTCTCTGGCGGACTAGGCAGGGGTGTCTCAGTACGCAAGTTCTGCAGGAATTTTACGTGAATATCGTGAAACGCATACACAAGGCTCCGGAAGCACGAGCTCCCGTTCGACCGTATTTCTACTGGCCGTTATCATCGTAGAACTCCCCGAACTCATCCGTGCGATGGAATACGCTGACCGCTATCCATGGTCTTATTGGGATGCCCTCATTGTGACCGCCGCCGAAAAAGCGCGGGCGTCCATTTTATGGACGGAAGATTTGAACGCTGGCCAACGTGTGGGGATGTTGCCATTCGTAATCCGTTTTCAGTCCCAGCGTAAACCGATGGTTATCTCCGTTGCCCTGAAGTATACCTACGTTTATTATCTGACTAGAGCGAATACACAATCTATGACGCCTGAGCGAATTCGCAGTGAAAAGGGCCCCTTCTGCAGGCCCGATTTGTGGACTGGAATCTGGATTATTTCATCATGCTCACATTATACACTAAGGTGGTCCGTTGCATACATATGGACACAGGGACTTTCGAGGCAGAACCATATTGTGCTGATTTCGTGAACTTTCGGGCGAAAACCTTTGTCAACCTATACATTAGCGAGGACACAAAAAGAGCCCTGGCTTCCGGACACGAGGGCTCTAAGCTGCATGTGAACTCTTTAGCATACGACAGTGAGAGAGCGCAGCAAGTCTGAAGCGCACGCGGAATGGCAATATCCTAAGGTTACCAACTGCCCAAGTCACCACGTCCCCCGTTCCCCCTTCCCTTTCGTTCGCTAGCCTTTAGAGAAGACTTCCAACGCTACTGACAAGGAATCAACGGATCTGTCCGATAATCAAAAAAAGGCAGTACAAACCACACGCACTGACCTGGTCTTACGCACTCGATAAGCCGCCGCCCTCCCTTCCCACCTTTTCCGCTAATCCGCTAGCGTTCTTGGCCTCAGGGCTGTGCACGAGATGGACGAGGCCGCCGGTTCATCGCCACGGGTAGTCCAGAGTATGCTGATTCTAACCCCGGACATCCGGCGGCCCCAGACTTACGGGGTACGATGTCGCTGGGCTTCCATATACCGACGCAAAACAGCGTTCATGCGCCGTTGATATCCGGGCCCTTGGGCTCGAAAAAACTCCAGTACATCCGCATCGATCCTGAGCGTAACTTGATGTTTAGGTTCTGGCACGAAGACCGCCTCTTGCCAGAACGTCTCATCCAATTCGGGTGATTCGGCATCTACCAAGTCCACGTCCCCCAGTTTATCGACGTCGTCCCAGTTGGTCCGGGACCTCTCGCCAGTATCGTGCTTGCTCACGCGAATTCGCCCTCCTTAAGGAAATAATCCGATAGTGTGAACCACGGATCGTGTAGACACACACACAAACACGCCCCGCAATCAAGCCGATCGCCACACATCGCTCTGCGCCATCGTCTCGGCGTTTATCGCGCCACTCAAACCGAGA
>JAKAAL010000488.1 GCA_021802375.1 Bacillota bacterium
CGCCACTTGTTCCGGAGTAAACCGGCAGGGTTTCCCGGGCCGAGGGGCATCGTCCAGGACGGCGGCGATCGTTCGGGCTAACTCCCAGGGCCTCGAAGTTTCTTGCTGATCAATTTCCGGAGCCACCCGGGCCCAGCGATTGCGCCATTTTTTCACGGTATTCCGATCCTGTTGGGTCCGCTGAGCAATCGTTCGATTGGACCACCCGGCGGCCGCTTCCAAAATAATCTGAGCACGGTGCTTCCAATGTAATGCGGTATGACTGCCACGAGCCCAGGACTCCAAGATTTGTTGTTGTTTGGCACTCAATCGAATGGCCGCCGCATGCCGCGGGGGATGCGGGTCCATGAAACCATCCACCTTTCCCTTATTCTTCAAATGAGCTCTAGAATAAAGGAAAAAGTGCCACTTGTCCAGCACACAAATGTTTCTTTCAATGATGACGCATTAACGCCATCCTGTACTAGCTTTATAATTAGTGTGGACATCCTCCCCGGCCTGAAGTCCGGGGCTTCCCCCTCACTCACATTATTGCGGCCATTGGGCATCGAGCCCAACGGCCGCAGGAGCCGCTGTATCCCCCCCTTGAAAAGGAGGGTTTTAGCGAACGGGCTCCCTGGATAAATAATGATTTCCTGAAACAAATCAGAGTGTTTGTGACCCTATGGCAGTTTATAAAACCACGGCTTGCAACAAGCGATGCAGATCAGCACTACTACAAACCCGCATCGCTTACCAAAGGTCACAAAGCTTTTCGTTTTCTGCTGTATTATGAGGGTCTTTTGCGACCCATAGGATCTTGATATTGTGATCGGATTCCATGTTACGTGTGAACGCCTGTAAAGTATGCTCATCACACGGATTGGGGACGATGCTCGAACGATGATGAGATACAACTACCAGCCCGTATACGAATTCCCGCTCGTGAATCAGTCTATCTGGATATGCCACCATTACACGCACTTCGTTTTTTTTATCCTCTAATGACTGAAGGTAGGTTGTATCCGCACACCTTCGCAAGTCCTCGATGATAAAGTCCCGAGTTGTTATCGTCCGGTTTGTTTGGTCGTGCATTTCTTCATTGGGAATTGCTTGAACCCCAAATAGATCTGCATAATACAAAGTCAACCGTTCAAGATTACTGGAATCCATGCGACGAACGTACAAGGTTAGTTGTCCCATCGACCCTGTTGTTGTTCTCCAATTCTTTTCGTGGTTTCGATCATATACCCACTCGCACCGTTGTTGAATAGTCGGTATCACCGTTTCCCGAAAATGCCATTGATTTGATGACTCTAGCAGAAGATCGCTTAAAGCCCTGCGCCAATTTGCGTCCCATGTGGAATCCCATAGATCAAAGAGCCAGATCAGTGTCAAGAATATCTGTTTCTTACTAACCTTCTGCAAAACGAGGGGTATACATTGTTTCGCCTCATTAAACCCTTGTTCAGATTGAGTCGCAATATCTATAAAGAATTTCCAAACAGAGTCTATCTCATATTGTGGATGCTTACGAAAGAATTCCCGTAACGCTATTGCAGTCGCCACGGTAATCTGACCCGGTTTAATATAACTGAGAAATACTTCTCTTAGATCTTCCTGAAAGAACTCATATAGAATCGTATCCGTAAGAATTCGTTCTGTGACCCCCTGAAGTTTGACAGGTTCAGCCCGACTCTTCTCCAGATCTAATAACAATCGAACCCGAACCTTATTATCCTCCTTCATTGCGGATATCTCTCCTGCCACTGTCTGACGCACCCGATCTTCCAAACCCAAATATGTGGTTAGCGCAATCACTGCAATACTCAACCCCAGCACCGCTAATACGAGGGATTGATAATGGGACACTAATAGCAACGTGTTGGTCTCAGGAGATTTCACTAATAGCGCCAAAAATGGTATAGACAACAGTCCGCTAGAGATGTATAAAAGTTTTTTTGCCAAGGAGTTATGTGCGTATTGATTGCTGCCATATCTATGCGATACTTTTCGCCATGTTCTGAAAGGTTTCAGCAGTAATCGCTCACTTTCCAAGTGCCTATTCTTTAAATGATTCTTTAAATCATATCGATTACAGAAGCAATGATTAGTCCTCTCCCCAATTCCTCTCCATTCCTGTATCATACCAAATATAACCGAATGTTTTGTCGAATGAAAGGAGATCCCAACACCCATGGCTTTAACGCTCCAAGAACTCGAATCGCATCTTTGGGAGTCCGCTAATATCCTCCGAGGCAGCATTGACTCAGCGGACTACAAAAACTATATTTTTGGACGCGTGTTCCTGAAACGTTTCAATGATGTCTTGGAAGACGAGTACCGTGCATGGCCACAAGAACCGGGATCGGACCCGAGGACCCTGTGGAATATCAATTCTTAATCCGTGCGCGTTGGGCACATCTGTGGCCCTATCCAACAAGGGCGGCGACTTGCAGACCCAGATGGCTTAATCGGCGATTAACGGTTGGGGCGGCAGCGCTTGCCCGTTCAAGATGATCACCAGTTGCCCGTTTATGCCATACCACGTGACAGGGATTTGAATTTTCTGGCCGGGATTCACTTGACGGTAAAAGACTTCTTCGTTTCCGGCGCTATCCTTAACAATAACTTTCAATAACGACTGTGGCGGCGTGTTCTGCGGAATCCGCCACGTCACAGTCGTGGTGTTTTGAAGTGACTTAGCACTGGCTGGGCTGGGACCCCGCGAGAGCGTCAGCGTGACGGCATGACTCTGATTCAGACTGCTGTATGGTTGCGGGCTTTGATTAATAATCGTATGGATGGGCTCCGTGCTGTATATGCTGGTCGCGTTGCCGAGGTGAGCATTCACATTTTGCACCAGAGGAGCCGCCTGTGTCACGCTCAGTCCTTCCAGATCCGGCATAATCGGCCCCGAAGAAGATGTAGCAGGACTTCGTGACGGTGATGGCGCTACCGTGACCGAAAGATAGGGTGCATCATTTAGAGTTTGGCGGACCCAGTTCATAAAAGCGAAAGACGGAATTTGGCCTGTTGCTGTCGGAATCCACTGCCCATTTAAATACCACGCCCCCGCTCCCGAGGCGTTAGCAACAACCGTCATCGTGTTACCGCTTTCATTGGTCAGAGCAAGCGACACGTCCGTAGAATACGAGGACGGGGTACTTTGGAGAGCGTTCGAAGGAATCGCAGGAGGAGTATACACGCGACCGGCAGACAAACTCGCTAATGCGGCGATTTCGCCTTGTAAACGGGCTGCCGCGAAAACAAATTGGGTTTGCGACAGAAACGAGAAATGTTCGAGAGGGGTGATGGTATAAGACCACATCGTTTCGCCAATATGGGAGGGTGTCAATCCCCATGTCACATGATGGGGAACCAGGAGAAAAGGGACACCATTCGCAGTATATTGAAAGTGATCCGTGCTAAAAACGCGTGTCCATCTTTGAGGATTCTCCAAAGTCCGGTCAATAGGCTTCAAGATAGCAGGCTCAGAACCTGCACCCGGAACAATTTCAAAGTTCCCTACAAAATGGGCGTGAGCAGACGACTGCGCTTGGGAAGAAACGGCGGGAGCCGAAGATCCGACAGGCAAACACCGAATGTTGCCATTTTCAGTGACCGCTGTCGTCCCGTGCGCACAACTCATGGGTTGTGGCTGGCTAGGCTGCAGGGCTTGATGCCCGGGCAAGTTCCCGCATCCCGACATAAGGATCGCCGTGAGAAACAAAGCAGCAACGGGGCTCATCACTCTCCACTGCATGTCTAAGCTCTCCTTCTTAGTGTCCGAGGGGTCAAAAGATACTATCCGTGATATGCGGAACAGTCGCGTAAAGTTCGTTCCCTATCCACAGAGAAACCGTGTTCAGATCCGATTATCTATGAAACAGGCTTTATGCCCGCCAAATCCCTTGCTCTCAAAACTCGTATGACGTTGGGGAAGACAGCACGTGCCAATCCCCAGACGATAATGGCCCTCGAGAAACAGAAGATGTACTACGCGACCTGGTAGCGTAATACTTTCACACTCGGATATTCTCGTCAATTCTTTGTAAGCCTCCTTTTAGCCAACGGCAATCGTTCTTGATGACACGCCAAGACCCGCTGTAGCGCATCGACCGGGGGCTGGTGTTCCTGCGCTTTCTCCCAATCCACGGCCTGATTTGTGCGACAATTCGCTTGAAAAGATCGGATACGTTCCTTCGTACCGGCAACCACAATCGGTAAACTCTCCATCCACCTCCGCTGAGTCTCCTGAATCCCGTCAAAAATTCCCACTTCCGTTGGGTTAATCGTGTTCCATAAAGGATGACCGTCCTTATTTGTGGATCCGGGCACATGTGACATCCTCAGCTGCACACCATGCTATAGAGCCACTGTCCACTACCGCGTCGTGGTAGACGCAGAGCGTTTCCTCGTGTCCTGGTTCGAACGATTCGACACACGAGATCATAAATCCTTCCAAATAATCTCTCCACACCAAAAAATCTCGAGGAATTCTGTTTGACGGCGCGGCACCGGTCCTCACGGTCACATTTCTCTACAAAGACCATATAACCCGTCCCCGTCAGGATCCTCTTCTGGGGTATGGCCACGATTCCGTTCTGAACCGCCATAATCCCGATATTGCCTGAGGGGACTCGTGGGGGGTAGGGGC
>JAKAAL010000489.1 GCA_021802375.1 Bacillota bacterium
CAGCAAGCGAGGGAGGAATTACATGAGCTGGCTGGTCATTAGTGTCGTGTTGGCGTTGGTGGGAGGATATTTGGGTTTTGCTCGACCTCGTTGGGGGTGGTGGCTTTTGATGACCACCGCCGTCATAGTGGAGATCATCCATGCATTTTCCCCGCAGATTGAGCAATATTTTCCGTTTGTCGGCGTTGGGGTGGGGATTTTTTTGCGGTCGCTTCCCGAGTGGCGCCTCTGGAGCGAGGAAATTCGAAATAACAGAACACCCTACCTCTGGTTTTTCCTTTACGTTGTGGCAATATTGGTGGCTACGGCGATCGCCATCGATCCCCGTGTCTCGCTCCGCTATGCCGTGGGAGTGCCAGCTGTACTATGGATTACGACCCTTTATATCCCTCTCTTAGCCCAAACCGGAGATATGACGATTCGTGGCCTTGCGCAAAGTTGGGCGATCATCGGTACGGTTTTAGCTGCCGCGGCCGGCATTGGCGCTTTGGTGTTTCATAGTGGGTTTCCGGTTCCTGTGGGACACCGGATTCTTTTGGCGTGGCAGTGGCCGTTCGCGAATAAGAACACGCTCGGGATGATGATGACGTTTGCGGTCCCCGCTGCCTTCGGTCTAATTTTTTATCCGCGTCGAATGTCGCTGACGGGTCGGCTTACTGGCGTGGGATTGTTCCTAATCTCCATTTTAGGTGATGCCCTAAGCTACTCGCGCTCAGGATGGCTTGCCGCTGCCATTGGCGTGGGTGTCTTTGTGATGGCGTATTTTGGGCGGCGTGGGTTTCTCGGCATTGTGATTGGGGTCCCGTTGGCCTTTGGGGCACTCGTCTTGAAGACGGGTATTCATCGATGGGCGCTCTTGTGGCACAAGGGCTTAAACGGCCGGACCGTCTTATGGCGGGCGGGATTTCGCGCGCTACAGCACCACTGGTGGTTTGGAGTGGGCCCAGGCAATTCGCCCCGAGCTATTTTGCATTATGTGCCCGTAGCGTACGCTGGGGTGACGCCCCAGGATAGTATCTTACGAACCGCCATCGAGGTGGGGATGATTGGCCTGGCGGCTTGGCTTGTCGTCGTCGTGGGGGCCGTGTTACGCACTGCGGGGCAATATTGGGCGGTTAGGGGTTCGGACCTCCAACGGTGGGAGGTTACCATGGTGGGTAGCCTCCTGTTGGCGACCTTGGCGCAACAAATGGTCGAGGCTCTGTTCTTGGGCGGCGTTTCCTTTGGCGACTTTTTCTTTACGATCTTGGTGTCGTGGGTGTGGATGAAGGGATTCGGAGTCGGCCACGACAGAAGAGTAACGGGTCGTTCGTAATCGAGCCTTACTTCCTACGGTGTTTTGACCATTGAAAGAGGGTCTGCACAATGATCGCAAGGTCTTTCCACCAGGACCAGCTCTTGGCGTAGTGTAGGTCAAAGGCGGCTTTGTCTTCCGGCGATGAGGTGTAGCTACCCGCTACCTGGGCAAGCCCAGTCAGACCCGGGGTGCTCACGTGCCGCAGGTCATAATAGGCGATGGACTGTCTATGTTGATCCACAAATATTGGACGTTCGGGCCGTGGGCCTACCAAGGACATGTCACCCTTTAGGATGTTCCAGAGTTGAGGCAACTCGTCCAAGTGGGATGCACGAAGAAATCGCCCGAGTCGGGTGATGCGCGGATCTTGGATCGTGGCCAGCACAGGGCCTGTGGAGTCTTCGGCATTGGGGACCATGGTGCGGAACTTCAACAATAGAAACGAGCGGCCACCTGCTGCGACACGTTCTTGCCGGTATAATATGGGCCGGCCGGAGTCAAGATAGACTGCCAGCGCTATCACCGCGAAAATTGGAATCCCCACCAATATACCGAGCGCCGAAACTCCAATGTCGGCGATTCGCTTAAATACCGCGGAACCGTGACGGGTGCGGATGGATGCTAGGGAAAACATCGGGGATTCCCCGACGGTGGTGAGATCGGCTCCGCTGACTAAGAGGTCATAGGTGTCGGGGGTCCACAGACAGGGAATATTGAGCGCCATGCAATTAAGAAAATAGGCCTCCCGCAACGTCTTTGGAACAGATCCCAATACCACTGCTCCGATGTTCTGGAACCGACGCGGTTCGGTGGCCTCGCCGGGGGTGGCGTAGACTACCCGAATTCGAGGAAGAAATTGGCCAGCTTGAACGGTCAGGGTGTTCCATTCGGACTCCAATCCCACGGCCAGCACATTGACAGACGGTGCGTGGCGAAGGGTAATCGACCGATAGGCTAGTCGCCAGGCAATAAAAATGGGGATTTCTAGTGCAATAGAAATCATGAACACCGACCGCGGTAATCCAATATTGACCGTCAGAAAGGTGAGACCCAGGGTGAGAAAGCCATTAACCAGAATTGATGTAGCGACCGCGCCCCGCAGTTCGTTGGATGTCTTGTGGCCGGCATTACCATAGAGCCCATATAGGTAAAACACGATAAGCAACGTGACAACTTGCCATAGGCCAATGCGTTGATAGGCGTGCCAATTGTATGCGGGAGGTAGTCGCCATCCGAAGCGGAACACAAACGAAAGAACAGTGGCAATGAAAAGAAATAAGGTGTCTGCCATCATTAGAATCACCATCTGATATCGGTGTTGCGGGTAGTGTGTCAATACCGTCCCTCCCATATCCTGACACGGACCCAATATTCCATCCATTATAACGCCAAAAACTGCAATTGGTTTCATCTTTGACTCAATCAAATTTCATCAGATTTCGCAATTGTTGGGACCCATGGTAACATGATGTCGGTAACCACAGCACCGATAGCGGCGTTATGTCAAGGGTTCAAGTCAGAAGAACACGGAGGGATCGGCATGCGTATACGATGGATGACGCTCTCGGCGTTAGCCTTGGCGGCCGTGCCACTGTCCTTTCTACAGCCGTGGCATAAACCCGAGACAATAATGTTGGCATCCGGACCAGTGGCGCGCCTCGACACAGCATTACACGGGTATCCCAAAGGGGCTCGGCCCAGGCAGAAATTGGCATCCCAGACTAGCGGCACGACACGGCGTTGGAGTGTACGGCTTGCGACACCCAAGTACTTGTCAGGTGTGGTGGAGGGGTTTTACGGGCCCACCTGGTCTAATCGCAACACGATCCAGGTCTTTAAGTTTATGAGTCAACATCACCTCAATACGTTTGTCTATGCACCCAAAAATGCGACCTATCTTAGAAAGTCATGGAATCAGCCCTATCCGGCGCCAGCGTTGACGCACCTGGCAGAGCTGGCGGTAGCGGCTCGAGGGCTACACATCAATTTTGTGGTGTCGATTAGTCCCGGGCTTTCGATGATCTATAGTAGCGCTACGGACCGGAAGGCGCTCCTGGCGAAGATTAACCAGTTGCGAAGCATTGGGGTTCAAAACTTTATGCTCAGTTTTGATGATATTCCGCAAACTCTCGACGCCGCCGACCAAGCCGTCTATGGCAATAATTTAGGGAGGGCTCAGAGCGCCCTTACGAACTATGTGCTGGGAGCCGAAACCCAATCGAACCCGGGGTTTCACCTGATGTTCACGCCGACCGTGTACTGGGGGGTCAGTGCCACCCCTTATTGGGACAGTTTGCGACAATACTTGAACCCCGCGATTCCCGTGGCTTGGACCGGGCCAAATGTGCTGTCACAGACTATAACCACCGAAGATGTCAAGGACGCCCAAGGCGCACTAGGCCATCCGTTAATTATTTGGGACAACTATCCGGTGAATGACTACTCATATGTGATGGACCATAAACCCCAGTTGTTTATGGGACCCGTAGTGGGTAGGCAGGCACGAGTGGTCGGTGCCGTAAAGGGATATTTGTTCAACCCCATGCTTCAACCACTGGCATCCGAGGTTGCTCTTTGGACCGCCGCATCGTTTTTGCGAGATCCGTCCGGATACAATGCTTCCCGGTCATGGGGGCGCGCGGTAGCCGCAATCGGCGGCAAGGCGGCCCCTGCCTTTAAGATATTTTGTGAGGACTCTTCGGCAAGCTTTCTCGACCCCAGCGCATCCAACGCGGTGGCTTCAGAGGCCCCGGCGTTTTGGAGTCAGTACCAAAGTCGTGGGAATCTCAAGACGACGGGCCTTTATCGCACCTTTGCGGCCATGGCCCAGGTCAATGCGCAGTTGGCCCACAATTTACGTCCCGGCTTATATCAAGAAATTAAGCCGTGGGCTCAGCAGTTATCCTTAGAAGGCTCGGCAGGCGTGTCGACCATTGAGATTCTCGAACGCAACCTTGAGGGGCAAGTCGTACCCGCCTCGGCGAGCAATTCCACGTTAGCCGCTTTGAACCAGGCGATGAGCTCCCCGATCACCCTAGGGGTCAGCGCGGCCGTCAACCAGTGGATGGCCACCGCCAAGGCCTTATCACCACTCGCACCTTAACCCTAGGGTTTGGCAAAGGTGCGCGCCAGTTTTAATCGGTACTGACGAAAGGATAGCTCTTTAAGAGCTCGGGCACTTAAGCCTCGTACCGGAATCCCTCCACGTAAGACCCACCCTACACCTTGTCCTGGATCGAGAGAAATAAGCATCCCGCGTAACCTGGGAGTGAAACGGTCTCGGCCCAAACTCTCGCCTTTAATGAGTCGTCCGATGGCCTGTAGCGAGCCACCTC